>JALYNX010000025.1 GCA_030772935.1 Actinomycetota bacterium
GACCAGCACCACGACGGCTTTGGGCGCCGCCGCCGGCGTCCACTCCCTTACCTGTTCGATTCCGAAGCCGGGCAGTGGCTCGGGTCGTGACACGCTTTGCAAATGGGGCTCCTTGCTGTCTCGTTCCGGTGTGATCAGTCGAATGCGAAACGTGTCACATCTGTCGGAAACTGGGACCAGGCGATGGCAGTAGTCGGGACGAAGACATGCATGCCGCCCGCACCCTCACCTGACCACGCGTCGGGGCCGGGGGCGTATCCCAGCTTTTCGTACTTGCGCTGATACTCCACCGACAACCGGGCTCCCAACTCTCCGGTGATCGGATCAGGAACGGTGGAGATCCCCTCCAGCATGGTCGGTGCATACCCATCCTCGAGATGAAGTGCGCAATGGGGGTTCACGTCGAGATTGCGGGCATGACGGGTCAGGGGTGAGCCGTCATAGAAGAATTTGTCGTCGATCCAGACTCCCCAACGGGGGACGACATGGGGGCGGCCGTCGGGTCGGGTGGTGCTCAGCCAATAGTGCAGCGACTCGATGAGACGCGATTCGGCAGTTTTCCAATCGAGCAACGGCCCTGATTCCACCACCCCGTATCCGTCTGGCATCTCGGGGCGACCTATGGCTTTCGCAGACATAACCCGGATCCTAAAAGGGCACGGTGGGAAGCGGCACTGAGCCCGCCTGCTTGTGAAACGGGGGTGTGCTGATCGTCGCCGGCACCCAGCGAGCCCGTATCTCGACCTCGAGGAGGCTCACCTCAGGCCCCGGTGGAGGCGAGATGTATGCCATGCCCACGCCCTTGTCCAGCACGGGGCTCAGATTCCCGGAGGTGACCACCCCGGTGCCGTCGACCGTTCGGGCTGGGTGCCCGTGGCGGGGAATCCCTCTTTCGTCCATGACGAACCCGATGAGACGACGGGTCACACCCTGTTCGCCCTGTTCGACGAGGGCCTCCCGGCCCACGAATTCGTGGTCCATGGCCACCGCAAAGCCGAGATCCGCCTCCAGAGGGCTCGTGGTCTCGTCCAGATCCTGACCCCACAGCGGTAGGCCGGACTCGAGGCGGAGCGTGTCCCTCGCTCCCAGCCCGCATGGGGTAGCCCCGGCTTCCAAGAGGTCTTCGAAGAGTCGGTGCCCGGTGAGCGGATCACAAACGATCTCGCCGCCCCGCTCACCGGTGTAGCCGGTCCCTGCCATGGCGACCTCCGTCCCCTCCAACGTCGCCAGTGCAACGTGAGATCGGCGTGGCCGCTCCCCCAGCACGGTTTCCAACAATTCCGGTGCGGTGGGGCCTTGTACCGCGAGCAACACCGTCTCTTCCCGGAAGTCACGAGTCACACAACCGGGCCGGCTCGAGAAAGCGTCCAGGACTCGCTCGTGGTTGGCGGCGTTTGGCATCACCCAGAACCGATCGGGTGCCCACCACCACACGATGAGGTCGTCGATGATCCCCCCCGACAGGTTGAGCATCATCGTGTATTGGGTGCGCCCCGGCTCGATCCTCGCGACGTTGTTACAGAGAAGTGCGCTCAGGGCGTCATGGGCGCCAGGCCCGGACAACTCAAATCGTCCCAGGTGGCTGACGTCGAAGATCCCAACACCGCTGCGAACCGCCTTGTGCTCGAACAGCACCGATTCGTAATGCACCGGCATCTCCCAACCACCGAACTCGACAAAACGCGCCCCCAACCGACGGTGGAGGTCATCCAACGGAGACCGATTCATCCGGTCAGCCGCTCTCCCCTGTCTTCGAGACGCACGATCTCGGGTCGCCCCGGGATCCGGGTCGGCGCTACGACATCCTCGAGATGGTCTGGCTCCTCGAGCCCGTACTTCACCACCAGGTTCAGGTAGTCGCGCTGATAAAAGACCTTGCAGTTGACCTCGGGGTAGAGCTCCTTGAGCCGCCTCACCTTTCGGTTCTTCTTCGTGACCAACTTCTGGTTCATCGTTGTGATCTCGATGTAGAGATCGTCGTCGGGCAGATAGAAGTCAGGGGTGAAGAATTGGGTTGGGATCCCATCACGATCCCATGCCAGGGGGAAGGGCCGAGGCTCGTAGTCCCAGGGAACACCATAGAAATCGAGGAGAAGGGCGAACTGACGCTCACTGTTGTGAGCAAACTCGGTCTCGACAGCCGAATTAGGTTCGGTGATCAGGTCGCTCCTGCCTCGACAACCCCGGCCAGTTCATTCTCCGGATAGAGACGGTGGAGCTCTCCTTCGACCTCGTCCTGGACGGGGCCGATGGCGATTCCGAAGACACCCTGGCCCCGACGGAAGACGTCGACCACTTCTTGCTCGGAGTGGGCGGCGTAGATGGTCTGACCATCGCTGAGCAAGGTGACGTCGGCGAGGGGGCGGTCAGAATCGAGCTGCTCGGCAAGAATCTCAACCGCCGAGCGAATCTTCTTCAAGCTCATCCCGGCATCGAGAAGACGCTTGATCACCTTGAGCTGCACCACGTCGGAGAAAGAGTACAGCCGCTGGGATCCCGAGCCGTTCGCCTGCTGCAGCGAGGGCTTGATCAGGTTGGTGCGCGCCCAATAGTCGAGCTGTCGGTAGGTGATTCCGACCAACTTGCAGACCTGTGGAGCGCGGTAGCCCTGGATCATCGGTCCTCCGTGTTACAAGCGTGTAACTCCGCCGTTGGCAGCAAGCTACCCATGTACGGGAGGCAATGTCAACGAAATCCTGTGGATAACTCTTTTCGGAGGGTGACTGCCCTCAGTCTCCGGGCTCTCCGCCTAGGAAATCCTCCACCGTGACTTCTTCGAGAAACTCCCGGAATCGGGCAACCTCGTCGTCCTCGTCGGCCTCTTCCTCGAAGATCACCCCGGCGTCTTCGAGCACTCCGGGGAGGGCGAACACCGGAGTACCGGTCCGAACCGCGAGGGCGATGGCGTCCGAGGGGCGTGAGGAGACGTGGACCTCGCGACCGGAGATATCGAGGGAGAGATCGGCGTAGAACACCGAGTCCCGCATCTCGGTGATCACCACCCGCACCGCGAAAGCTCCAACGGCATCTATGACCGAGCGCATCAGGTCGTGGGTCAGGGGGCGTGGAGGGTTGACTCCCTCGAGAGCAGTGGCGATCGCCGTCGCCTCAGAGCCCCCAATCCAGATCGGCAGGTACCGGCTCCCCTCCTGCTCGCGGAGGAGGACGATCGGCTGATTCGAGGGAAGTTCGACCCGGACTCCGACGACTTCCATCGCGATGGGTGCTCCGTTACCCGGCATGAGCCGAGGTTACTACCGGGTCGCCGAATCCGAACTCGTGGGTTTCTGCCATCCCATGGCCTTGGTCAGGATCCGGGGGTCGTTGACAAACGCCTCGATGTCGAGCACAGCCCATATCGATCGGAGGTTTCGGTAGTAGCCATGCCAATCCATCCCGTATCCCACCAGGTACTCATCTCCCACCTCGAAACCCCGGTACTCGATGGGGACCTCGGTGACCCGGCGGCGGGTCTTGTCGATCAGCGAAGCGGTGGCGACGCTACGCGCTCCTCGATTGAGGATCGTCTTTCTGAGCACGGAGAGGGTGAGCCCGGTGTCGGTTATGTCCTCGACAATCACAACGTCGCGATCGATGACCGGGGTCCACAGGTCCATCGCGATGCCGATCCGGCCCCCCTCGCCGAATCTGTTCAGGACGAGGAAATCGACCTCGGACGGCACCTCCACCTGTCGCACGAGGTCCGCTGCAAAGGGCACCGACCCCGTCATCACCACCACGAACAACGGCTCGCGCCCTGAGTAGTCCACAGTGATGGCGTGTCCCAACTCGGCCACCCGGGATTGGATGTCGGCTTCGGTGATTGCCTCCACGGCCGCCTCTGAACCCGATGTCACGCTCCGAGGACCCGGTCGATCCAATAGAGAAGGGCCTCTGTCACCGAAGTTTCGCTGCCCGTGGAGTGCCGGGTCACCTCGATGATCGGCGCGGGCTCCGGCTGCGGAATATCGCCGAGGGGCGACGGCTGATCCAGCATCAGACCCTGAGCCGCCAGATGGAGATAGGTCTCGACTCTGCCCATCGTCACCACCGGCTCTGGTTCGATCCTCGCCTGGGCTGCGGTGTACGGCGTGTCCGTCACGGCGTCGCCGTAGAAGCCGAGATCGCGAAATCCGTAGTCGAACAGCAACCTGGCGTCGGCGAAATGCCCGAAGTTGTCCGGAGACCCGAGGATCACCGCGTACAACCTCCGCCCGTCACGTTCAGCGGCACCCACGAAGGTGAAAAGCGCCTGAGGGGTGAGCCCGGTCTTGACTCCCAGCATTCCGTCGTAGGAGCTGAGCATGAGATTGGTGCTGATCCCCACTCGTTGCGTGCCGTCCGGCGCCGGGTTCATCACCATGACCCGGGAGCGGACCACGTCAGCGAATTCAAGATGACCCATGGCCGCCCGCGCCATCACCAACAGATCCCTGGCGCTGGAGCGGTGGCCGGGGGCATCCATGCCATGAGGATTGACGAAATGTGTTTCCTCGAGACCCATCTCTTCGGCGCGGGCGTTCATCAAATCGACAAATGCGTCGACACTTCCCGAGATATGCTCGGCGAGCGCTGCGGCCGCATCGTTGGCCGAGCGAACCATGAGCGCCCTGAACAATGACCCGACCGTCATCTGCTCGCCGGGCACCAGACCGATCTCCTGGCCCCCGGTCTCGGCGGCCTCCTGTGAAATCGTGACGATCTCGTCGAAACCGGCGTTCTCGAGGACTAAGAGGCCGGTCATGATCTTGGTCGTAGAGGCGATCGCCCTCTCTTCAGAGGCCCTCCATGATCCGAGCACCATGTCGATCGACTCGTCATAGAGGATCCAGGAGGGCGCCGATACCGGAGGCGGGCCCGAGTCGGGAAAGGTCTGAAACACTGGGGCGGGATAGGCGAACGGCGCGGCCGCAGCCGGCAGGGCCGTGAGGAGGACCAGCACCGCAACCGGCGCCAGGGCGCGCGCCAGTCTCATCATGGCGTGGTCTGCTGCTTCAGCTCTCCCTCGAGCATCGCTCGATGCATCGCCTGGACCGAGCCCGCGCTCAACTCGAGAACATCGCGCGCTCTCGCCCTGGCCTCGGCATTGCTGGCTCGCATCAGGGGCGCGGTCAGTTGGCGGAGTAAGTCTGCCTCTCTGTCGACCGACAGTCGGATCGACCTCAGATGGCGGGCCTCCAGCCCCTGATCCATCAGCCGCTTGGCCTCGAGCGCGACGACTCCTGCCTCGATCGGATAGACGTCCGAGTCCCCGATGGGTCGCATCACGCCCGCGGAGACCAACTCGTCGAGTTGGCGTGACGTGAGACCGGATCGCTTGAGGACGTCATCCCTTTCCAAGGGGGCGGCGCTGTCTTCGGTGTGGCGCGGCTCGGGATGACGGGTCGATACCGCGTCCTCCCCCCGCTCCCAAAGGGTCAGCTTCGACTTGATGACCTTGAGCGGCAGAAAATGGTCGCGCTGTTGCTGGAGTATGAAGCGCAACCGGGCAAGGTCTTTCCCGTCGAACTGGCGATATCCACTGTCCGAACGACCCGGGTCGATCAGCCCCTGTGATTCGAGGAATCGGATCTTGGACACCGACACGTCGGGAAAGTCGTCGCGGAGGAGGTTGATCACCTCGCCGATGCTCATCGAATCCCGGTCAGGCATCGCCGTGCGCGACGAGAAAGTGGAATCTCCCCACCACGACCTCGTCACCGGCCCTCAGCTCAGCCTCATCGACTCGAACCTCGTTGACGTAGGTCCCATTCGTCGACCCGCTGTCTTCCACTGCGAGTTTGCCCTCGCCCAGTACGAAGCGGCAATGCTGGCGGGAGATGGTCACGTCGTTGAGGAAGATATCGCTCTCGGGGTGTCTTCCTATCGTGGTGTTCCCGGATGGGAGCAGATAGGTCATCCCGGTCTGGGGCCCCCGCTCGATTACGAGGGCGAAGCCGGTGAATCCCTCGACACTGCCGGCCTCTTCGCGGGTCAAGGGGTGGTCGGCTCGATCCTGAATCGGAACGTAGACCACGGTGGGATCGCTCTCCACCTCAACTTGAGGGTCGGGCTGGCCCGGGGCGCGCTCACTGTCCTCGGTCATGAGTCCAGATGATAGGGAGTGGCCGGCCCTGCGCCGAGCCTCAACTCATTCGGTCAGTTCGCTGTATGCCGCGGCATCGAGCAGTCCGGTCGTGTCCACACCGTCGGAGACTTCGATCTCCACGAACCAGGCCTCGTCGTATGGGCTCTGATTCACCAATTCCGGATTGGTGGCGAGGGCGCTGTTGACCGCAGTCACCCGGCCGGGAAAGGGGGCATATACCTCTCCGACCGACTTGGTGCTCTCGACTTCGACGAGGATGTCGTCCTTGTTCACCGTGGCGCCGACTTCGGGAAGCTCCACGAACACGACATCACCCAGCTGGTCCTGGGCATAGTCGGTGATCCCGATCCGCACCGTGGACTCGTTGACGCGACGAATCCACTCGTGCTCTTCTGTGTAGAGAAGATCATCGGGTACCTGCATCAAACCTCCTGGGGGCCGGTGGGCGACTTTAACGCTGCGAGACGTCGCCGAGCGTCTCCGGCATAGAGCACCGCGACGTACCAATAGAGCGCAAGGCCAATCACCATCGTGATCCACGCCGCCGGGCGCATCAACCCCTCGAGGAACCCGGCGCCGGCCAGGTAGAACCCTGGAATCGCTCCGTAGAGGAGGAACGTCGCCAGCTTGCCCAAATAGCGGACGTCGATGGTCCCACCGCCTCTGGCGCCCAGATAGGCAGCAAGCAGCGCCACCAGGACCTCGCGGACGATCAGCAGCACTCCGACCACGAGTGGGAGCACTCCGACGATGAGGCCTCCGATCACCGCAGAGGCGATCATGAGACGGTCGGCAACAGGGTCGAGGACCTTTCCCAGTTTGCTGACCTGATCGAGACGTCGAGCCAGGTAGCCGTCGATCCAGTCGGTCCAGCCGATGATGAAGACCAGCCATGCCGCGATGGCGATCTCGTCCTGGACGAGGAGAACCCACCAAAACAGCCCTACGCTCAGCAGACGGGCGAACGACACCAGGTTGGGAATGGTGAGGATTCGATTGGAGGCGACGGCCTCGGTCACCGGGTGCAGGCTACCTACGAGGCCCGATCCTCACTGACCAGGGGTGAGGTCGGCGAGACCACCGAGTCTTCCTTGGATTCCGCCGAGGACGTCTCGGATTCCGAAGTCGAGCCGGTCGGAGCGGTAGGCCTCAGAGATCTCGGGGTGATACAGGACCAGGTAGGGCAGATCCTGGGCGAGGATCCGCTCCATCTGCCACAAGGCGCTCTTTGCAACCTCTAGGTCGCTCGCCTGCTCGAACTCGGCAAGTTGAGCCGCGAATTCCGGGTCGGAATACCCGGTGGAGTTGGCCGGGCCATCGGGGGCGAAGAACCATCGGTAGTAGGCAGGCAGCGAGGGGTTGCCCAGCGTCCAGCCCAGCAGATACATGTCGTAGTGACGGGCGCCGTCCTCGCCGGGGGTGAATGCAAGATCGACCACGGTGTCGAAGTCGGTCACCACCATTTGCACCTCGAACCCGAGCACCTCGAGGGTCCTCTCGATCTCACCGGCGTACTCGGGGCGATCCGGGTCGTATTCATCTCCAGGGGTGAGAATGGTCAGAGGCGGCGGGGCCAACCCGGCGATGGTCAGACCCTCACCGGCGACGACTGCCCCGTCGACAACGGAAGGCTCCTTGGCCCACACGTAGCCGGCCGGTCGTAGCGAATCGAGGCTCGCAGCGAGGCGGGCATCGATGGTCCCGGCAAATCCGGCTTCGATCTCAGTGGCCACTGTCTCGTCGAACCAGGTTTCGTTGAATGGCGACATCACAGTGAACGCAGCATCGGAGCCAGGCGCGAAGCGAGCTGCCGTCTGTTGACGGTCGAGAAGGAGCGCCAACGCTTTACGGAACGGATCCGAGGCCATCGGCTGGCGGGTCAGGTTGAAGCCCAAGTAGCGCACCGAGTTGGCCGGGCTTGCATCAATGGCAACGCCTGTGACGTCGGCCAGAGACAAGAGACTGGTCTCAGAGAGGCCGGTCGGGCTGAGAATGGTGTCGATGGCACCCGACGCCAACTCCGCCACGGCCGAGGCTTCGTCGGGGTAGATGCGGTATTCCACGCTGCCCAGAGCAGTCTTGGTGTATCCGGGGTTGGCCACGGCGACGATCCGGTCCTCACCGATCTCGGTCAGGATGAGGGGGCCACCCGAGACGTCGGATTCCCCACTGATGGCATACAGCGCCTCAGGTGTGCCGATCGCGCCCAGCAGTGGTTCCCAGACGTGCGCGGGCATGATCGGCGCCAGCCCGACCCCGTAGGGCCAGACGCTGAGGCTGGGGCGCTGGTTAAACTCGACCTGAACCCGGGAAGGCGACAGGGCGACTATCGCTGAGACTTCCGGTGGGAAGACTTCTAGCCATCCCCCCTGGAGGCCGAGACGTCTCGCGGTCTGAAATGTGAAGACCAGGTCCTGAGCAGTGATCGGAACCCCGTCACTCCAGGCGAGCTCGGATCCCAGATCGACCTGCACCGCCCATCCGGCGTCGTCCCCGGTTGGTGGAGCGGCCTCAGCTGCGGCGAGTTCGGTCACGAGAGCCGTTTGCTGGGCGTTGAGGGCAAACAGGGCGGGTTTGGTGGGCCCGAGCACGTAGGCATTCCATACCGTCGGTTGGTCACCGATGTACGCCCAGAAGTTGTCAGTGGTCAATCCCGAGAGCAAACCCACCCGATACTCGAATGGTTCGGGAGCAGTTGTCGCCATCGGCTGACTCGAACCGCTTCCGATGTCAACCGGGCCTTGGAGCGCGGTCGATGACGGGTCCCCGCTGCCGATTTGGGCGGCGGCCGCGATGACGATCCCGACCAGGACCACGGTGGCACCAATGGCTCTCGGTGTTTTCTTCGACAAAATGACCTCCCGATATGAAGGATCGGCAGGCCGGAGGCGGGCCTTAACGTTGATGTCAACCCCGGAGGACCGGGTAGCATCGACTTTTCCGGGCTGTGGCGCAGTTTGGTAGCGCACTTGGCTGGGGGCCAAGGGGTCGTGGGTTCAAATCCCGCCAGCCCGACCAAGAACCCCTACCGCCGCCGGCGGTCAGCGTCCTTCGACTACCGATGCCAGGCGATCGACCAGAGACTCGGCGGTGACCCTTCCCGGTGACACCGAGAAAACATCCACCACTTGACTGCCTCGGGTCGTCACTTTCGCCATCGAGATGCCAATCCCGGCATCTGTGAGTTCCTTTGCCAGATCGTGGAGCAGACCAACGCGGTCCGGTCCCCTCACAGTGACCTTCCACTCTTCGGAGCCGAACTCGATGGTCACCCTCGACTCGACAGAAGGTGTCGTATAGGCAGAGGCCTTGGCGACGAGTCGTGCCTCCACATCGAGATCGCCGGCGAGGGCCCCGCCGAGATCCTGTTCGATGAGTTGCCAATCGGCCGGGACGACACGGAGCGACCCCAGGACGTTTTCGACGCGGAAAGTGTCAATTGCGACGCCATCGGACCTGGTTGCGATCCTGGCCTCCAAGACATTCAGACCGTGGAGGGAGAAGACTCCGGCGACGATGGCCAACAACCCGGGACGATCGTGGGCGACGACGACAACGGTCGGAATCGCATCATCACCCATCGCTTCGACTCGCACTTCGTTCCCGACCGGGGGCGGAATTGCGAGATCGAGATGGATTCGTGACATCCCGAGCCCGAAGCGCCGCAGGTATCCGGGCGACATCGAAGCAACGTGCTCGGCCAACACCGGCTCCATCTCGGCGTCGACGACCTCGAGCGATCCTCCTTCCATCTCAACGGTCAATTTCCCCACCAGGGTCCGGACCAGGGTTTCGGTCCAATCCGACCAGACCGCCGGGCCGGTGGCACGCGCATCGGCAACGGAGAGCACCGCCAGAATCGACAACAACTCCGGCTCTTCGATTCGCTCGGCTGTCGATCTAATGACCGCCGGATCGTCGAGATCCTGCCGGGTTGCCACCGACGGCAGCAGTAAGTGAAGCTCGACAGCCCTGGCCACCATGGCGACCGTTCGGGCCCCGTAACCAACGCGGCTCAAGAGGTCGCGCGCCAGACCGGCTCCGATCACCGCGTGGTCTCCGGACCGGCCTTTGCCGATGTCATGAAGCCAGGCTGCGAGGAGGAGCTCGTCGAGCGAGCCGAGATCGTCGGCACGTTCGACGCACCAGTCGTTGGCTCCGTCGGTCAGGAGAACCACCTCGTCCACCGTTCGCCAAAGATGCGAATCGACAGGGTGGCTGTGAAACGGAGCCGTTTGAGGCAAAGAGGTCACCGCCGTCAATTCAGGAAGCGCCATGCGTCCCCATTCTTCGATCTGTCGGTAGGCATCCCAACCTCCTCGCCCCGCCCCGAGAAGCTCGACCAGCGCTGCGCGATCCTCCAGCGTCCAGCCCGTCGCGGTTTGGGCTCCCCACGCCCTGGTGGAGGGTGCCGGGCGGTCGAGATTCATCAATGCCCAGGGCAGTGGGGTGGTCGCGGCGCCCAGACTTTCCTGTCGGCGTTTCCGAACCGCGGAAACCAGCTGGCGTCCCGCCCGGGCCACCGGGTCGAACTCGATGACCTGGCCGGGCGGCCACCTCGCCATGAGGACGTCATCCACCTGGCGCGCGGCCTCATAGACCTCACCGCACATGGCGAACGAGTCCTTCTCCAGCCACCCAGCCACGGTGTCACGAAGGTCGACTGCTAACCGTTCGGCGCCTCTTCCCTGGGTGGCGTGAAGGGCGTTTCGCACCCCCAGGAGGACAGCGCGCTCTTCTGACAGCTGATCGACACCGGATGGCTCTCCAACAAGCTGGTCCCTCCGCCTGATCCAGTCGAGTCGGTGCACAGAGCGCAGGCCGCCTCGGCCGGTCTTGACGTCCATCTCTTGGAGGAAGAACGGCTCACGCTCCCGGACCCCGCGTTCCTCTTCAGCAAGAAGGTCGAGGAAGGTTCGCTGACGGCGAAGGAGAAGCGAGAGCTGACGCTCGAGCTGATCGAGAGGCTCCTGGTCGCCGTGGACGAGACGCGCACTGAGCAGCGAGCACAGCGTCTCTATGTTCTCCACTGCTCCGGACACAGCCTCCTTCACCGAGCGAACGGAGTGGCCGACCTTGATGCCGGTATCCCAAAGGGGATAGAACATCTGTCGCACGACGTGTGGTGCCGGGTGCCCCAAGATCATGATGTCGATGTCGGACTGGAGGCACATTTCGGAACGCCCGTATCCCCCGGTGGCCACAACGGCCCAGCCCGACGTGTCGAGCCCGGTCCCAACCTCGACTATCAAGGAGTCGACTGCCTGCGTCAGTATCCGCGGCAATTCAGCGGGATCGCCGGGAGCTTTCGGGCCCGACCATGAGGCCCTGAGCTCCCGCAAACGATCCGAGGCTGTCACAAAGCGTCAGCCCCCCGCTCACCCGTCCGAATTCGGACTACTTCCTCCACGGAGAGCACGAGAATCTTGCCGTCACCGATCTCACCGGTTCTTGCTGCAGATTCGATCGCCTCCACAACCTTGGAGGCATCACTGTCCTCCACGGCAACCTCGATGCGGTTCTTGGGCACGAAGTCGACCTGGTACTCGGCACCTCGATAGACCTCGGTCTGCCCGGCCTGGCGACCAAAGCCACGCACCTCGCCAACCGACATGCCGGTCACTCCTATGGATCTGAGGCGTTCCTTCACCTCGTCGAGTTTGAAGGGCTTGATATATGCGATTATCAGCTTCATTGTTCTTTCCTCAGTCCGTTAGAACGTAGGCGCGTTCTTCGTGCAAGGCGATGTCGAGCCCGTCGATCTCTGCTTTTTCATCGGCCCGGAGGCCGGTTATCGCCTTCGTCAGGCGAGCCAGGAGATAGGACGCTACGAATCCGTACACCAGCACTGCTCCCAGGGCCCCGAGCTGCTTGAGGAAGAGACTGCTCTCCCCGAAGAGGAGCCCGTCCAATCCAACTGCTTCGTTCACAGCGGTGGAGGCGAATACCCCGAGAAGAAGGGATCCAACAATTCCACCGATGAGATGGATCCCGACGACGTCGAGTGAGTCGTCGTAGTTGAAACGGAACTTCAAGCTCACGGCCCAGAAGCAAATGACACCTGCCACCAGCCCGATCGCTATCGACGCCAGAGGGCTGACGAACCCGGCGCAGGGCGTGATGGCGACGAGGCCGGCCACTGCTCCGGACGCCGCTCCCAGGGTCGTCGGTTTCCCGGTTTTCCACCATTCGGCGACCACCCATCCCAGAGCGGCAACTGAGGCTGCGATCTGAGTGGTGGTGAAGGCCGTGATGGCGTTGGCGTCCGCGGCTAATGCGGACCCAGCGTTGAATCCGAACCATCCGAACCAGAGGATCCCGGTTCCCAGCAGCGTCAAAGGCAGGGAATGAGGGCGCATCGACTCCTCTTTGAAGCCCTTACGCGGCCCCAGGGCGAAAACGAGGGCCAGTGCCGCGATCCCAGCGTTGACATGCACCACCAGACCGCCGGCGAAATCCCTCGCCCCCCATTCGAACAGCAACCCATCCGCGGCGAACCCCCAATGTGCCACCACCGGATAGACGAGGATCGACCACAGGCTCACGAACAACACCCACGCGGAGAACTTCATCCGCTCCGCCACCGCTCCTGAGATCAGAGCCGGGGTGATGATCGCAAACATCATCTGGAACACCGCGAACAAGAGACTGTCGCCACTCAATCCGTCGAAACCGAGGAAGTCGAAGCCTCCCAAAAATCCTCCGCCCAGGTCGGCGCCGAAAGCCAGGGTGTAGCCGACTACCACCCATATCACGGTCACGATCGAGATCGTGAAGAAGTTGCTCATGAGCATGGACAGGACGTTCTTGGAACGCACCATCCCGCCGTAGAACAGAGCCAGCCCCGGAGTCATGAACAACACCATGGCGCTTGACGCGAGCAGCCAGGCAATTGTGCCTGGATCCATTCCTACCTCCTTGGTAACGCGGCGAGATATTGGGCGAGCCCTTGTTTCTGGGGTGTTTCAGACAGGTGACGATTCTGTGATGGCAGGCTGACAAACCCGCTCACGTCAGCCGCCGGGCGAGGGTCTCAGCCAGTCTCGAGCGGGAGCACTGAGGTTGACTGCGGTCAGGTAGATGGCCGGGTTGGTGTACTGGGTGCTCGGACGGCCGTTGAAGGACAGCACCACGTCGGCCGCCACCTCGACTCCCCCCAGGTCCTCGGCGATCTGGTCGGCGATCTGCTTGATCATGATGGGGTCCGTGGCCATCACCACCTGTTGGCGAGGTGTGAGATAGTCGGGTGGGGGCACCGTCCAGGTGTTCCCAGTTGCCTCGTCGGTCACCAAGAACGTGGCTGATCCCGACTTCTCGGACAACATCACCTGCCAGGAGCCGAGATAGCCCTCGCCGGTCCATTTCACGTCGCCGGGTATCACGTAGTGCCTCAAGGGCACGATCACCATCAGTGCCAGATAGAACAACGCCACTCCGATCCAGGGGCGATGAGCCCGAAACTCAGGCGCGGGCTCGAGGCGCCGACGAGCCGGGATGAATCGGAGCGGCCAGTCCGGCTCGAAGAAGATCAGGGCTGAAAGGGTCATCAGCAGCGGAAACAGGCCGATTGCCGGGAAAAGGAGCCAGGTCGAGGCGTGGAAGGCCACGCCGACGCCGAACGCGACGAGCCTCGTCCTCCGATTGGAGAGCCAGAGCACGATGCTTAGGTCGAAAAAGGCAGCCAGCCACGAGGCGATCAACGC
>JALYNX010000026.1 GCA_030772935.1 Actinomycetota bacterium
GCTTTACCCGGTGTTCGCAGTACTCCTCCTTGCCTCGATCGGGGGCGCCTATGAGACGGTGAGCGGGGCGGTGGACCCCAACGACTACCCGATGACCGGTGAGTTGGTCGACGTTGGTGGGCACAGCCTGCACCTGCGCTGCAGTGGCTCGGGCAGTCCAACCGTGATCCTCGAACCAGGTGCGGGTGAGATGTCGTCGGGACTCGCATGGATAGAACCGGCTGTGGCTGGCGATACGAGGGTCTGTGTGTACGACCGTGCGGGGCGGGGTTGGAGCGAGGCTGCGGATGCTCCACAAGACGCCGCGGGGATTGCCACCGACCTGCACGCCCTGCTGGAACGCGGCGACGTGCCCGGACCGTTTCTTCTGGCCGGCCACTCCTTCGGGGGCCTCTATGTCCTCACATTCGCTGCCCTGTACCCCGACGAGGTCGTCGGGATGGTCCTCGTGGACTCGACCGCACCAGCCTCGACGACGGCACCCGCACCGGCAACATCCGGTGCCAGTGGCCCCTACGACCTCCTGTCGCATATCTCTGCGCTGCTCTCGTCGACCGCTCGACTCGGTGTCGGCCGCCTGCTGGCCCAGTCAGACTACGGCAGCCTGCCGCCCCAATCCCGCGACGAAACGCGGGCCAGCCTCGCCACCCCCAGCCACCTCAAAAGCGCAATTGACGAGTACTTAGTGGCCAATGCCTCGGCGAAGCAAGCTGCCACCCTGACTGACTTTGCCGGCAAGCCCCTGGTCGTGTTGACCGCCGGGAGCGGGAGCAGCTCCGGTTGGATGGAAGACCAGGATCACCTCGCCACATTGTCAACAAACAGCGCACATCGGGTGATCGAGGGCGCCACACACGCAGCGCTGCTCCACGACGAGCAATACGCAGCCCAAACCACCCAAGCGATCCTCGATGTGATCTCATCTATCCGGAACGACGCTCGGCTCGGAGAATCATGAACAGCGGCGAGACCATCAAGCAAATACGAGATTCTCGGAAAGGAGTCTTCTCATGACACGTCAGAACACATCGCAGCCCGTTGCATATGACCAGAGCACGCGAGGGCTGGCGATTCTCATCGGCGTGATGTTCCTCCTCGCGACGCTGACATTCTTGGTCGGCGATGCCCTCATCACAGCTGCGTTCGACGCCTCCGGCTCAACGGTCGAGGCGAGCGATCTCGCCGTCGGGGCAATTCTGATTTCCATCGACGCAATCGCCGTGGCAGTGATCGGAGTAGCCGTGTACCGGGTGCTGCGGAGTATTCAGCCGGGGCTGGCCCTGGGATATCTGATCCTTCGAATACTCGAGGGTCTCGCCATCTTGATCGTCGTCGGCTACATGGTGGCGACCGTTGAACTCATCAACTACGAGGCTGCGATATACGTCTTCACCGGGGTTGGCGGCCTGATGTTGGCAATCGCGCTCGATCGGGCGGGTTTGATAGCGTCGTGGCTGGCGTGGCTGGGTATCGTCGGTTACGTGGCGATCACGTTGGCTGCGCCAATGGATTTCCTCGGGGCCGTCTCTCTCGACTCACCTCCCGGGATGCTCTTCTATCTCCCTGGCGCCCTGTTTGAGCTCATCCTTCCGATCCTGCTGATCGTGAAAGGGTTCCGCCTCGTCAGCAGCGACCCCGACCCATCGACGCCTCGTTCCCTCAGCGAGATCGCGGACTGATCGCCATACGGAGCTCGGAGGTCGCCAAATGGCCGTGGGATTTAGGGCAACCAGCCCGTCGCAACATATCGGGGGAACATCCAAGCTCAGACGCCGCTTCGCCCTGGCGGCAGCTGCAGTCGTAGTCATCATCGGTGTCGTTGGAGCATTGCCGTTCCTCTACGCACTGCCACTGATCGGCATGCTTACCGCCTGGAGTGCAAGTCCCGACGTCGGATCGGACGCACGGGCTCTCTCGCCGGGTTCAGGCAACCGGATCATCGGGTCGCTGGTACTCGCCTCCCTTGCTGTGGTGGCATTCCAAGGTCTGCTGCGACGGCTCCTGATCATCTCTTTCGGGACGGATCTGCCCTCGGAGGTCGTCGCCCTTCTGTCTGTCGTGGTATTGGCTCTACCGGTCGCGATGTTCGACTCCACGAGCCAGATCGCTGACCTGCCTACTGACTGGATGGTCGCGAGCAAACGCAACCTATTGCTCGCCCTCACGGCCTTGGTGACGGTTGCGACCTGGCATGCCACGGTTGGGCTGAGCTTCGTGGTCCTTGCTGCATTGGTCTTGGGCCTTCCCATGGTTCTGGTGGCATCGCGGCTTCGCCACGCCCGACATGGGGTTTTGGAATTGGGTTTCTGGCGCCACCCGCTCAGCCGCGGGTGGGGTATGCACAGACTCCAACTGCTCAACATCGTGCTGTTTGTCGCACTGATGGGTTTGGTGGCGTTGGCGGGCACCTTCGATATCATTCGGCTCTATCTGCCGGTCGGGGGATACCCGCTCTTTCAAGTGGCGTTCGGGGCGGGACTCGTCACGTTGGTCATCCTGGGTCTAGTTCCGCTCTCCCATGTGTACTGGGGCACCAACCTGGCCGTTGCCGCTGGTTCGGCGTTCCTCGCCGTACAACTGATCACGATGTTCCAGCCCCCCACCGAGCCGGTGACAATCGTGTCTCCCCTCGGCGAGGAGTGGTTCGTCTCCCAGGGAGGACGCGCCGAACTGGTCAACTACCACTATGTCACTTCGGCTCAGCGCGACGCGTTCGACATCGTACAAATCGTCGACGGTCGCACCCACCCGCCTGAGAGCACGGACCTGGACAGCTACCACATCTTCGGTACCCCTCTATTAGCTCCGGCCAGTGGAGTCGTGACCTCGGTCGTCGACGACCTTGCCGATCAACCGATCGGGTCAGCAGACCACGAGCACCAGGCAGGCAACCATCTCGTAATCGACATCTCCAAGGGGCGCTATCTCATGCTCGCCCATTTACGCGAGGGGAGCATCAACGTCGATGTCGGAGACCGCGTAACAGCAGGGCAAGTCATCGCTCAAGTCGGTAACTCCGGAAACACGACCGAGCCACATGTCCACATACAGGCCCTGAACCTACCCTCGTTTGAATTGGCCAACGAAGACCTCGTCGAGTTGCTTCGGACCGTGCGCACGTACCCGCTGGTGCTCCGCGACGTGATTCTCATTCGCAACGGATCGGAGTCTGAGCCTGCTGTGGTTGACCCACGCCGCGGCGACGTCGTCAGGCCGGTGCCCTGACATGTGCCCACGCACCTCGGCCGAGTCACCGACCGACCATGCTGGCTTTGAAGGCCGAAGCGCAGAATTCGAATCTCTGATCCCGTTCCCCGAGAGCGGTCAGGTCACTCCGGTGATCGACAGGACCTACGCCTCGGCCAACGTGCCGATGCCATGGGTCACGTCGAGACCGGACAGCCGTGGAGTTCGTCATCACCCTCTGACGCGAGTCAGACCGCACAGCAATAGGAGACCCCAAGTGCCATACCAGCAAGGAGTTGAGCCCGAATGAGTTCGATTCGAACCAGTGGATTGACCAAGGACTTTGGTGGTCTGCGAGCCGTCGACAACCTCACGCTCGACCTCCCGGGTGGAGGAGTGATCGGCTTCGTCGGACCCAACGGAGCCGGCAAGAGCACCACGATCCGAATGCTGCTGGGATTGATGAAGCCCACTAATGGGGAAGCCGAGGTGCTCGGACATCCGATCACAAGCCCGTCGGCCTACCTACGTCGTGTGGGCGCCCTCATCGAGTCTCCGGCGTTCTACCCCTCATTGACCGGGGAGGAGAACCTACGGGTATTCGCCTTGTTGCGCGGTTGTGAACGGGCACGCATCGCCGAAGTGCTACGGATAGTCGGGTTGGGCGACCGGGGCGCGCACACGTACAAGACGTATTCCTTGGGGATGAAGCAGCGGCTGGGGATCGCCCTCGCTCTGCTCCCGGACCCCGATCTGCTGGTACTCGACGAGCCGACAAACGGCTTAGACCCAGTGGGAATCGTCGAGATTCGACACCTATTGATGAAACTCGGAGCGGATGGCAAGACCGTGTTCGTTTCGAGTCACCTCCTGGCGGAGATCCAGGCGGCGTGCGACTCGATCGTCATGATCGACCGTGGCGGTGTTCTGTTCAGCGGGACGATGGCGGACCTCCTGAGTCGTAACTCGCCGACCATCCGGGCCGCCGCCGAAGACGATTCCGACAACGCCCGGCTCATCCAGCTGGCGGCAGACGCCGGATATCACGCGACGGGGGTCAACGGCGCCATCGAGATCGAGGCTCCCGGCGACTGGGCTCCCACTCTCAACCGTCTCGCCTGGCAAGCGGGCATCAACCTCAGGGAACTACAGGCAACGTCATCGAACCTGGAGCATGCCTTCTTCGCGATGACCGGCAACGACGAGAAAGAGACCGAGTGATGCGCGCCCTCCGGTCGGAATGGTTCAAGCTGACCCGAAGCAACACGCTCTTCGGTTTCGGAGGAGCGATGGTCGGCTTGACGCTGCTGTTCACGGCGTTGGCGTTCCTCAGCGTCGGTGGTGCCGATGTCGACCTCGATGGAGGAGAGTCCGAAGCCTTCGTGACTGCAGCAGTCCTATCTACGTCAGACGGCTCAGTCTTCGCCTCCACCAACCTGGCGTCGATGCTCGGAATCGTCGCTTTAGCGCTTTTCGCGTCCAGCATGGCGGGCGAATTCAACAAGGGCACCATCCGGATGCTGTTCGTTGCCGAACCCAACAGGATCAAAGTGCTGGCAGGCAAACTTGCCGCACTGGCTTCGTTTGTGGTGGCGGGCGTGGCGGCTGCCATGACGGCCAGCATCGGCATCGGAGCATTGCTCGCCCCGAGTGCAGGAGTCGACACCTCCAACTGGTGGACCACCGAAGGGCTGACTGCCATCGGTGTCTCCTACGTGAACATCGCCGGAGCCGTGCTTGTACCAGGGCTCATCGGAGCCGCCATTGCCATTCTCACCCGGTCGTCAGCCATCGCCATATCTGTCGTGGCCGCGTATTTCATCCTTGGCGAGGCTCTGATCGCCGGCTTTTGGGACACCTTGGCTCAATGGGGCCCGTCCGCGGTTTCGAATGCCCTTGCCGTCGGCGGTCTAGGAGGCGCGGGGATGATGGGGGGAGCCGCCCCGGTCATCGCCTATGGAACAGCGGCCACTCTCGCTCTCGTCTACGCCGTCGTGAGCGTGGCGATCTCCGCGGCGATTCTGGCAAGCAGGGATGTGACCAGTTGAGCACCGCAGCATTGACGCTGACCCCGCTTGGAACTATTGGAGCTGGGCGAGTTGCTCCTCGGGGTCAGATCAGGAGACGCAACTCTTGAGCGATTGCATGACATCGAGTGAGATGGCCACTGAGATGCGTCGGTCTCGGCACGTCGGGTGATCCCTATTGGCGCGGCGAAGCCCACGAATGCACCTGCGATCGCGACGATCGTCATGAGCGGGACTGCGTCTTTCATCAGCTTCCACCCGCATCGGTCGCGGATATGACCGACTGTTTCCGCACGGTTGGCTGCCGATCATGAAGGCCATTGTCCTGAAGAGGGCGGGCTCGCCAGACCGCCTCGCCCTGGCCGAGGTCCCCAAACCGGTTCCAGAATCGAACGAGGTTCTCGTCCGGATCTATGCGACCAGCGTCGTCCGCGGTGACGTGGTCATGCGCAAGGTGCCCCGGTTGGTGGCCCGGCTTCTTGGGGAGACGCCGAGGTTGATACCGGGCCACGAGTTCGCCGGAGAGATCGAGGCCACCGGTGAGAACGTCACCGTATTCAAGATCGGGGACCGTGTGTTCGGCACGACCAGCGGTCTTACTCAGGGTTCCTACGCCGAGTACCTCTGCGTGCCCGCGGACGGCATGGTCGCTCACATGCCTCCGGACGTCGGCTACGAAGAGGCTGCACCGATCCCGGTAGGAGCCATGACGGCCCTGCACTTCCTACAGGCCGGAAACGTCGGCGCAGGCACGAGAGTTCTAATCAACGGCGCCTCGGGCAGCGTCGGAAGCTACGCAGTCCAAATCGCCAAGCGAATGGGCGCACACGTCACCGGAGTGGCCGGCGCCTCGAATGCAGAGCTTGTCGCATCGTTAGGAGCCGACTCCGTGATCGACTACAGCAAAGAGGATTTCACCGAGGGCGCTGAGAAGTACGACGTCATCTTCGACGCCGTCGGAAAGACCACGGCGCGGAAGACCGAAGGCGGGCTGGCGGAGCACGGCAGATTCGTCTCCACGCGAAAACGTCGACGAGAGAAAGCCGAGGAGCTCCAGGCCGTCCAGGACATGGTGGCCAGTGGGGCTGTCAGGGCCCTGATCGACCGGTCTTACACCCTCGAGCAGATATCCGAGGCTCACCGGTACGTAGAAGGTGGCCGCAAACGGGGCAACGTTGTCGTGGTCGTGGCCCAAGGTTGAGGAAGTGGTCTGGCAAGGCGACATGCATACAAGCTCACGTGATTCCATCGTGCGTCTGCGTCAGGATCATTGGAGCTTGTCGTCCCACACACGCCTCGTGGCGCGAACGTTGTCTGGATTTGGTGGGAGGTGGAGATGAGCCGACTTCCTGATGGTTCTCCGTCGGTGGATGCGCTGGCCGAAACTGCCGATGTCGAGGCTGCCTTCGTCCAGCGCGCAGCAGAGGCCGGCGCATTATCCGGGGGACGCCAGGGTCCGCTCTCATCTGAGGACGCCGGTCGCCTCCGATTCCTGCAAGCTTGGGATTCAGCGGGTCTTCCGGTCGAGGATGTGGCCGAACTACTTCAACGCGACGAGATCTCGTTCTCGTTTCTCGGTGTCCCATGGCTGCAGCCCTCGGTTCGGCTGGAGCAGACATACGAGCAATTGGCCGTGGAACGAGGAATGGATGTGGAGATTCTCCAGGCGATACATGAGTCCCTTGGATTCAGGCAGCCTCAGATTTCGGACCACGTACGGCAAGACGATCTGGTGATAGCTGAATGGATGCAAGCCTTCTTGGAGTCCGGGGCAGGGAAAGAGGCTCTACTCCGACTGCTCCATGTCTACTCGGGTGCGCTGCGCAGAGTGGCAC
>JALYNX010000027.1 GCA_030772935.1 Actinomycetota bacterium
TGAACAACACCACCGACACCATGGCCAGGCCCATGGCAGCTTCGTATGAGATTGCTTGCGCCGTGGCGCGTACCCCACCCAAGAGCGGGTACTTGGATCCCGATGACCAGCCGGCGAGGACGACCGCATACACCGCCAACGACGACATCGCCAGGATGAAGAGCAATCCCACGTTGAGATCGGCGCCCTGAAGCGCGACTTCGTGGCCACCGATCGTGAACGGTTTGCCCCAAGGCACCATCATGAAGATGAGGAAGGCTGGGATCACCGCAAGGAACGGGGCGAGTATGTACATCCCCAGTTCCACCCGGCGCGGCGTCACCGCCTCCTTGAAGAACAACTTGAGGCCGTCGGCGACGGTCTGGAGAATTCCGTAGGGACCTGCCCGATTGGGACCGATCCGACTCTGCATCTTGGCCAGGATCTTGCGCTCGGCCCATACGTTGATGATGGTTGCAACCAGCAGCAGCCCGAAAGTGAGCACCACCCGGAGGACCACGATCCAGAACTCGGGCCAGGTCATTTCGCAACCGCCTTGACCCGAACCACCGGATCCGTCCCGAGAGAGGCGCCACCGACCTGGTTGAACGGGACATAAACCACTCCGGCCGGGGTCCCTTCATCAATGACGACCGAGAACTCGCCCTCACCCTGTTTGGTCACCACCTGCACCGGGTTGCCCGGTTTGGCCCCCAGCTTGCGGGCGTCGATCGGGTTGAGATGAGCCACTGCCCCCGGCGCCAGCGGATGGAGCGAAGGGCAGTGCCTCATGAGCACCCCGTCGTCGTACATGGTCCGGGCGACGTGGAGCGTCAGGGGGGCGCGAGGGGCCCGCGGACCCGCCAAGGCAACCGGTATGTGATTGATCGACTGCGACCCCGAAATGGGGACGACCGCCCCATCGCGTTCCTCCCACTCGAGGTGGTCCCAGGTCACGCCCGTGTACGCCGGGGCGACCTCAGAGATCTCCTTGGCGATCGTTTCCGGAGCGGCGAGACCGAGGGGTCTGCCGACGCGATCGGCGATGTCGGCCAGGATCGCCCAATCGGGACGGCTCTGACCCGGGCCGGGACGGATGGCGTTCACCTTTTGCACCCGACCCTCGACGTTGGTCACCGTCCCCTCCTTCTCCGCGAAGGCCAGCGCGGGGAGGATCAGGTCGGCTGAGCGGTTGGAGTCATTGAGGAACAGGTCGATGGCCACCACATACTCGGCCGCTTCGAGCGCCTCTATTGCCACCTTGGGGTCGGGAAGGTCTCGGACCGGGTCGGCGCCAACGAGAAGGAGACAGCGGATGGAGCCTGCTTCCGTCGCTTCGAGGATGCGTCTGGTGTCACGACCGGGCAGCGTCGGGATCTCGCCCCAGGATGCGACGAGTTTGGCGGATCCAACAGGTTCCATGGCCACCCGCCCCGGGAAAAGATCCGGCGCGAGACCCATATCGAGGGCTCCATAAACATTGGCCGTTCTCGCCAGGGGCAGGATCTTGACCGAGCCCGCCTTGTTCCGGGCGAGGGCCGCCACCGATTCTGCAAGCTTGGGCCCGTCGGCGTGACAAGCCTCGCCAACGATCACCACGACCTTCCCGGTGGAGAGGGCGTGACTGACCTCTGGATGCTCCCCCTTGGCGATGTCGTCCAAGAGGGCAAATCCACCTCCGGGCCGGTAAGTGAGTTTGAGGGCGGCGCGGTCGTCGAGGCCCGTTGCCCGAGGATGAACCACGATCAGCCTGACCCCGAGTTCTTGGGCCGCCCGCCTGGCGCGGAGATAGAGGGTCGGATGCTCCTCTTTCAGATCAGGTCCCCAAACCAGGATGGTGTCGGCGTCGTCGAGATCCGAGATCTGGGCCCGGTCCACCGTCGCCGCCAGGAAATGGGATGCCAGGCTGTCGCCCACCCGGGCATCGACGTTGTTGGTCTCTAGAACCACACGGGCGAACTTGGAAAGGGCATAGGCATCCTCGTTGGTACCCCTGGCCCCTCCGATCACACCGAAGGCGTTGCCGCCGTCGTCGTCCCGGATCAGCTCGATGCGGTTGGCCACGATGTCGAGTGCTTCGTTCCACGTGACTTCTACGAGCTCCCCGCCTCGGTTGACTAGCGGGGATGTGAGCCGCTCCTCGGATTCGATGTACTGGAAGCCGAAGCGGTCCTTGTCCGAGAGCCACCCGTGGTTGGTGGCGTCGTTGTCAACCCCGAGAAAACGAAGTATCTGGTTCTGGCTGGCATGGATGGAGATCCGGGGATGCGCTGTGTCGAGGAGGGAAGAGCTTTCGACCTTGGTCAGGTCCCACGGACGGGCCCGGAACCGATAGGGCTTGGCGGTGAGGGCCCCCACCGGGCAGATCTGGACCGTGTTCCCCGAGAAATAGGACGAGAAGGGAAGATCGGGAAAGGTGTTGACCTCGGTCATGTTCCCTCGCGCCATGAACTCGATCAGCGGATCGCCGCTGATCTCGTCGGAGAACCGAGTGCATCGGGCACAGAGAATGCAGCGCTCACGATCGAGGAGGACCAGATCGGACACTGGAATCGGCTTCTCGAAGTTGCGTTTGATCTCGACGAATCTGCTCTCTCCGGGCCCGTGAGACATCGCCTGATCCTGCAACGGGCACTCGCCGCCCTTGTCACAGATGGGGCAGTCGAGCGGATGATTGGCGAGGAGGAACTCGAGGATTGCCTCCTGCGCCTTCTTGACCGTGTCGTTCTGGGTGTCGACGACCATCCCGTCGGCAACAGGATTGGTGCAGGCGGTGATGATCATCGGACCGCGGGGTCCTTCCACCTGGACCAGGCACATCCGGCACATCCCAACCGGGTTCATCCGCTCGTGCCAGCAAAAACGGGGGATGTAGGTACCACCGTCCTGGGCGGCCTTGATCAGCATCTCACCGGGGGCAGCCTCCATTTCCTTGCCGTCGACGGTGATCCTGACGCGGTCGGCTTCAGGCACGGGCGCACACCCCCGGCGACATAGCGGTTGTCCCCCTGCGAAGCGGGGGGACCGCCCGCCAGCGAGCGAAGCGAGTGCGGGCGAGGGGGGCGCCCTTAGCGGGGAACGGTCTTCTCACGCTGTTACCTCCGCCTTCTCCAGCGGGCAGGCTCCGAGCTCGACATGGGCCATGACCTCGTCCCTGAAGAAGTCACGCAGCGCAATGATCGGTGAGACCGCAGACGGCCCCAGCGGGCATATGGTCGTCATCTTGGGCGGCCAAGCCAGACCGATGCTGATCCCATCGGAGACATCGAGCATCAGATCGAGATCGACCTGGCGGCCCTGGCCGGTTTCGATCCGGCGAAGGACCATCTCCAGCCATGTGGTTCCCTCTCGACACGGAGTGCACTGACCACACGATTCGTGAGCGAAGAAGCGAACGATCCGTTCCGCGGCGCGGATCATGCAGGTGGTCTCGTCCATCACGATCACCGCCCCCGAGCCCAGCATCGAGCCAGCCTCGGCACAGACATCCTTCGTTATCTGCTGGTTGAGATGGACATCGGGCACGAACCAAGGTGCTGAGGCGCCACCTGGGATCCACGCCTTGAGCTCCTTGTCGTCTCGAATGCCGCCCGCCACCTCATAGATCAGCTCCCCCCAGAGAATCCCGTGAGGAAGCTCGTAGTTGCCGGGGCGTTTGACATGACCCGAGATCGACGTCATGAAAGTCCCGGTGTCGAGCACGTGACCCAGCCCGGCGAACTCCTCGGCTCCCAGCTCGAGGATATGGGGGAGGTCCGAAACGGTCTCGACGTTGTTGACGATCGTGGGCTGCATGTAGAGCCCCTTCACCGCCGGGAAGTACGGAGGTTTGAGTCTCGGTTCGCCGCGAAGACCTTCGAGACTGTTGATCAGAGCCGTCTCTTCCCCGCAGATATAGGCCCCGGCTCCGAGATGAACGGTGACCTCGAGGTCGAAGCCGGTACCGAAGATCCCTTTGCCCAGGTAGCCCTTGGCATAGGCGGCGTCGACCGCGGCCTGGACCCGTCGCGCCGGCTTGGGGTACTCGCCCCTTATGTAGATAAAGGCGTGGTGGACCTCGTTGGCCACTGCGGTGATGATCACCCCCTCCAGCATCTGGTGGGGATCGCGCTCGAGCAGCTGACGGTCCTTGAAGGTCCCTGGCTCGGACTCATCGGCGTTGATCACGAGATAGGAAGGGCGAGCCGGAGCGAGGAAGCTCCATTTGAGCCCGGTCGAGAAGGCAGCGCCTCCTCGCCCTACGAGACCTGACTTCTTGACTGTCTCTACCAGCTCGTCTCTGGTCATCCCCAGGGCGCGGGGAGCCTGTTTGTAGCCCCCGGTAGCCTCGTAACGCTCGATGGTGTGTGAATCCGTGGGATGGTCGGTCATCCTCCGGGTCACGACGAGGGGCGTCGTCAAGAAGGGTCCTCTCGCCCCACGGTCCCGAAGGGTGGGAAAGCTGGATAGGGGCCGATTGCCCCCACCTCCTCCTTCACCCCCCAGTCGAAGCTCTTGACACCTCCGAACAACTCCTGCATCTCCTCGGTGTTGACCACCTCAGGACGCGCCCCGCTCAACCACCGAACCAGATCGCGGGCTCGTTCCGGGGTGACTCCCTCGATCAACTCATAGTTGACCTGCACCGCCACTGCACCCCCACAAGCTCCGATGCATTCCACGTGCTCGACTGAGAGCAAGCCCTTGTCATCCGTTTCCCCGTGAGGGACGCCCGACTCGTCTTCGATCGCATGGAGGACGTCGTCGGCGCCGAGCAACATGCAGGAGATGGAGGTGCAGCACGAGATCAGATAGCGCCCGGTTCGCTCCCGCTTGTACATGGTGTAGAAGCTGGCCACGGCCTGAACCTGCGCCGGGGTGATCTCCACCCATCGGGCCACTTCCTCCATCCCCTCGTTGCTCAGGTAGCCCTCTTCGGCCATTGCCAGATAGAGGAGGGGCATGACAGCCGATCTCTTCATCGGGTAACGGGAGATGACCTCGCGGGCGCGGTCCTGGGTGGCCTCCGACCAATGGCTCATCGGTGTCGGAGATTAGGTAGCGCCCGTTTGGGTAGCGAAACCCACAAAACGCATTCCTAATGCACGGCGTCACGGATATGTGACGCCGTGCGTGAAGAATTCGCGCTCGCCGCCCCGCAGACGGCAGGTTCGGGCAGAATCAACGCGATGGCCCAGTCGTGGCGCGACGAGGACCCTGGTCTCCCCATCGCCTTTGGACAGTGCTCCAACGGTGAGTACAAACCAGAGCCGATAACACCGGTCCGGCGCGAAGCGGAGATCCTCGCCCGATCCGGCATCGATGACGCCATAGCCAGGACCGGGATGAGCCGTCGCCAGTTCCTGAGATCAGCCTGTGCTCTTGCAGTGTCGTTGGCCGCGATTGACGCCGCGGTGGCCAGAGCAGCGGGGGTGCCGGCGGGTCTGTGGTACCCCTTCGATCCCGCCTCCCGACATGACGCCGACGCGGCCCGCGCCGTGCTCGGCCCTATGGAGTTCGTGTTCGACGTCCAGGGACACCTACTGGAGTACGACCTCGATCCCTCGACCCGCGGCGATTGGTTCTGGGGCCGTCAGTTCCCCCAAGCCCAGTGTCAGGACGAGGACGACCCTCGAGCCTGCTTCTCGATGAATCACTTCCTCGAGGAGGTCTTCGTCCGCTCCGACACCACGATGGTGGCCCTGTCCGGGCTTCCCATCATGCCCGAGGGGAGCCCGCTCTCGCCGCAGGTGATGGAGGAAACCAGGCGCCTGGTGCAGAACTTGTCCGGCGATGACCGGGTAGTGGTCAACGCCCTCGCGCTTCCCCAGATCGCCCCTATTGCGTCGATTCTCGAGGAGATGGAGCGAACCGTCGCCGAGAACCAGATCGCCGGCTGGAAGACCTTCACCCACTTCCCGTCCGGCATCCATTGGTGGCTCGACGATCACAATCCCGACCTGCCGCAGGTGGGCAACGTGTTCCTCGATCAGATCGAGGCTCTCGGCAACCCGGTGTTGTTCGTGCACAAGGGCCTATCCGACCGTGCTCGATATGGCTCTCCCGAGGACATCGGCCCTGCAGCACGGGCCCACCCCAACGTCAAGTTTGTCGTGTATCACTCGGGCTTCGAGGTGGCGCAGCGAGAGGGTCCGTTCACCGAAGCCAGTGCCGGTGTCGGCGTCAACCGTCTCGTGTCGTCGGTGCGGAGCGCGGGGATTGGGCCCGGGGAGAACGTCTATGCCGAGATCGGATCGACCTGGTGGCACCTTCTCCGTCGACCCGACGAGGCGGCCCACGTCCTGGGCAAGCTCCTCGTCGCCTTCGGAGAGGACAATGTGCTCTGGGGGACCGACTCCATCTTCTATGGCTCGCCTCAGGGTCAGATCGACGCCTTCCGGGCGTTCCAGATCCCGGCCGACCTCCGTGAGCGTCATGGGTACCCGGAGCTGACACGCGGAGTCAAGGCCAAGATCCTGGGTTGGAATGCCGCCGACCTCTATGGCATCGATCCGATCCGGGAACCGGTCGGTTTCACCGCTGACGAGTTGGAGGCAGCCCGGACCGAGCACCCTGTGCCCACCATGACCTGGGGCCCGACCACCACCCAAGAGGTGCGGGAATTCCGGCTCCACCACCAGGGTTGGCCTTAACCGACACTACTCCGTATTGCGTGGTAGTGTCTTCAGCGCACTACTGCCAAGGAGACGGGAAATGGATCAAACCCAGCTGCTCAAAGGGGTGTTGGACACCGCGGTCCTTGCGGTTCTACGCCGCGGCCGCACCTACGGCTACGACCTGGTCCGCCAGCTTCGCGAATCGGGTTTTGAAGGGGTGGGGGATGCGTCGGTCTATGGAACCCTTCGCCGGCTGTTCGGCGGTGGCTTCCTGACATCGGAGATCGTGCCCTCCGAGGAGGGCCCCGCCCGCAAGTACTACGGGCTCAATGGAGCGGGAATCGACATGTTGGAGCAATCGACCAAGTCCTGGATTGGGTTTGCCAACACCATGAACGGGCTACTGCAGGGAGAGGAGGAGGAATGAGCATCAC
>JALYNX010000028.1 GCA_030772935.1 Actinomycetota bacterium
CACCTCGCCATCCCCGACTCGCAGAAGGCCCTGGGCGCGGTCGATGACCGTGGCCGGCAGCCGGTTGAGCTGGCCGACGAAGGAGGCGACAAACCCGGTGGACGGGTTGTTGTAGATCTCGAAAGGCGCTCCGACCTGTTCCATCCGCCCTTTGCTCATAACGACGATCCGATCGGAGAGGGCCAGCGCCTCCTCCTGGTCGTGGGTCACATAGATGGTCGTGATGTTGAGCTGACGCTGGATGCGGCGGATCTCGGCCCGCAGTTCGTCGCGGATCTTGGCGTCCAGAGCTGACAACGGCTCGTCCAACAGGAGGAGCTGGGGGGAGATCGCCAATGCCCGGGCGAGGGCGACTCGCTGCTGTTGTCCCCCGGAGAGCTCGTTGGGGTAGGACTTGCCCTTGTCCGGGAGGTGGATCAGGTCGAGCAACTCTGCGACCTTGGCCTCCCGCGCCGCGTTGTCTTCCTTGCGGATCCGGAGCCCGAAGCCGACGTTGTCCGCAACCGTCATATTGGGGAAGAGGGCATAGGACTGGAACACCATGCCGATGTTGCGCTCATTGGGCTTGGCGTAGGTCACGTCCTTACCGGCGAGTCTGATGGTGCCGGTGCTGGGTGGCTCGAAGCCGGCCACCATTCGCAGAGTGGTGGTTTTGCCACAACCCGAGGGCCCGAGGAAGCTGACGAACTCGCCCTCGACAACATCGAGGTTGAATTCTTCGACGGCGTACACCCCGTTGAACTCCTTGCGCACCCCGCTCAGAGTTAGGAACCCGCTGCTCATCGTCGTTTCCCCGGTCTGGTGACCAAGGCGATCATCCCCATCGCCGCCCAGGTGATCCCAAAGGCGACGATCGCCATCGCCGAAGGCTCATAAACCTTGCTCCGCGTCAGGTTGGCCATGTAGGGGCCGAAGGTCCGTTGGGCCATGAAGAGGGCGACGGTCAGTTCACCGATGACAATGGCGAAGGTGAGGAGGGCGCCGGAGAGCAGGGCCACCCGCAGGTTGGGGAAGATGACCCGGCGCAGGATGGTGGGCCAGCCCGCTCCCAGGCTTTGGGCGGCCTCGGTCAACGATCGCACATCCATTGCTCGCAGCCCGTTGTCCACCGAGCGAAACATATAGGGAAAGGAGAGGGCGGCGTAGGCGCAAACGAGGAGCACCCGAGAACTGCCATAGGTGGAGGTGAGCAGCAGCGGGGGTCGGCCGTAGAGACGAATCAGCCCGAAGACCAGCACCACCGCGGGGATGACGAAGGGGAGCAGGGTGATGAACTCCACCACCGGGCGCAGCTTGGGTATCCGAAGTGTCACCCAGTAGGCGGTGGGCACGATGATCAGCAGGCTGAGGATGATGGCGGCGATGGCGTTGACCACCGACTCGGTCAACGACGGAAAGAATCGGGAGTCTTCGAAAAGCCGGCGGTAGGCCTCGAAGCCGAGCACGTCCTTCTCCGCCCGCAACGACCACCAAAAGGTGGCGCCGAGGGGGATCAGGAAGTAGAGCCCCCCACCCGCCAGGAGCAGCCAGGCCAGGAGTCGGCTTCGCTTGGCTGGTGTTGCTACGACCGGCGGTTCGTCGGTGATCGGGATCGGGGCGGTGGAGATGGTCATCCCAGCCACCTCTCGGAGCGACGCTGTAGGAGCGAGTAGAGGAGGATGGCGGTCGCCATGATGAGGACCATTCCGACTGCTACGGCATATCCGAGCCCGGGATTGTTGAGCACATCGCCCGAGATCTGCTGGCCGATGAGCAGGGTGGCAAGGGGGAGTAGACCACCGGTGAGGGCATAGGCGGTGGCATGGGCGCCGAAGGCGTTGCCGAAGAGCAGGATCATGGTTCCTAGGATCGAGGGCAACAGCACTGGAAATGCCACCCGACGCCAGTATTGCCGGGGGGTGGCTCCCAGATTCTCCGCAGCTTCCCGCCAATCCTTCTTGAGGCCGTCGAGCGCGGGGAGCAGCACCAGGACCATGAGCGGGACCTGGAAGTAGATGTAGACCAGGGTCAGTCCCCAGAACGAGTAGAGGGTGAATCCGCCCCCATAGAGATCGACGCCGATGGCCTCGAACAATGCGGTGATCACTCCGATGCGACCCAGGGTGAAGATGAAGGCCGCGGCGAGGGGGACACCGGCGAAGTTGGAGGCCACCCCCGAGAAAGTGGTTAGAGCTGAGCGGATGACGCTGGGGAGACCCCCCATCGATACCGCCCAGGCGAGGAGGAAGCCGATCAGGCCTCCGATGAGGGCGGTGGTGAGACTGATCCTGATCGACATCCCGTACGCCGCTATCACGTTGGGGTCGCTCAGGCTGCGGTAGTTGTCGAACGTGAGGCCTCCGTCGGAGGCTTCGAGACTGCGGTAGATGAGGATCAGAAGCGGCCCGATCAGGAACAGGCCCGAAAAGACGAAGAAGGGAAGGACGCCGAGATAGCGCCCGGGGCGGAACCGTGGGGGGGGGGG
>JALYNX010000029.1 GCA_030772935.1 Actinomycetota bacterium
TCGACACCAGCGCTCTCGACGCCGCTCCCCAATTCCTCCAGGACTCTCTGATCTTCCCCTATGACTCGGGTCTGGCAATCACCCAGGAGCTATACGACAACAACGGAGACTGGGGCGAAGTCAACGAGGCGTATAGCGTGATGCCCGGGCTGCCCGGTTCCACCGAACAGGTGATTACCCCCAGTGACTTCGAGCGTGACCTGCCCAAGGTGCTTCCTGCGGGGACGATTTCGGTGCCCGGCTATGAGTTGGAGCGGACGTCGGTGTGGGGGGAGTTGGGTTTCCGGATCATGATCGACCAGGTCCTTGGTGAAGACACCGGGGTCGAGGCCGCCGACGGATGGGGTGGTGACTACTACTCGCAATGGTTCAACGGGACCAACGCCGCTCTGCTCATCGTCTTCGAGGGCGATACCAACCGGGACACCGAGGAGCTTTTTCAGGCGTTGACCGACTATGCCGCTGCAGTCTTCGAGACGGACTTTGCGTCGGTGCAAATCATCGCCGGCCAGCTGGTGTTCGTCGCCGCCGATGAGGAAGCGGTTGCCCAGCTGATCGTCACCGCAGTCTCCACCTGACAACAGCCTTCCTGCTCGCTCTCCCGTGTTCTACCGTCGACCCCATGAGAGGGGTTCGCCTGACCGCCGGGAACTGGTCGACCGAGGCTCGGCAGCCGTCCACCTTCGTAGAACGATTCCGAGGGTTGCGCGGCGAGGCCAGACATTCCCGGCTCCTCTTCGAGACGTCGAGCGTGCACACCTTCGGATTGGCCAGGTCGATCTCGGTCGTGATCATCGGCCATGATCTTCAGGTGATCCGGGCTCAAACCCTGCTCCCCAATCGAGTGATTCACGAGCGCCGGGCGCGCTTCATCCTCGAGTTGCCTGATGACACCGACTTGCCGGCGATCGGCGCCCACGTAGAGATCATCGATGTCTGAAGGAGGCCGTCTCATCCTGTGTGCCACTCCCATCGGCAACCTGGCAGATGTGTCCGATCGGCTTCGAACCACACTGGCTGAGGCAGACGTCATCTATGCCGAGGACACCCGCCGGACGTCAATCCTTCTCAACCACATCGGGGTCTCTCGATCGATTCGCTCCTTGTTCGTCGGGAATGAAGAGGCGAGGACCGATGAGCTGTTGGCTTCGGTGGTCGGGGGCAAGACGGTTGCACTGGTAACCGACGCCGGCATGCCTGGAATCTCAGATCCCGGAGCGGCGGCGGTGCGTAGGGTGCGGGAGGTCGGCCTCCCGGTCACGGTCATCCCCGGGCCGAGCGCGGTGACAACGGCGATTGCCCTGGCGGGTTTCGGTGGCGACGGGTTCGTCTTCGAAGGGTTCCTCCCCAAGAAGGGCAGGGTTCGCACCGAAAGACTCCAGCGCATCGCAAGAGAAGATCGCCCGGTTGTGCTCTTCATAAGCCCCCATCGGTTTCTCGCAGACCTTGTCGATCTCGCCGCGACATCGGGAGACGATCGTCAGGTCGTCGTCACCAGGGAGCTGACCAAGCTCCACGAGGAGGCGTGGGCGGGGACCATCGGCGGCGCGCTCCAGGAGTGGTCGGATCGTCCACCCAAAGGTGAGTTCACGATCGTCCTCGGCCCCGCAGAGCGTTCGGCTGTCACTGTTGAGGATGCCGGTGCCCAGGCCCGGCTCTTGGTGTCGGCCGGGACCTCGCCTTCAGATGCGGCTAGAGAGGTTGCTCGCGCCACCGGATTACCACGGCGCGAGGTCTACGCGGCTCTGCTCGAGAATCAGGATCGGAGCTGAGAGCGACAGGAGGAGCAAACACCCCGGCCCTTGAACTGAGTGATCCGGGTTTCCGAGCCGCAGAAGGTGCAGGTGTCGGTCATCTTGCGCAGAACGATCGAACCGCCCTCCACCGAGATGAACAAATGGTCGCCCTCTCTGATGTTGAACAGGCGACGGGTTTCGGCCGGGATCACGATGCGTCCCAGGTCGTCGATCTTGCGGGCGATTCCAGTTTCCATCAGGCGATTCTCCTCCGGGGTCCGAGCCTACCCCCAGAACCCGTGGGCGGTGGCGGGTACCGTCATCGCATATGGGATGGGTGGACACTCACTGTCATTTGCAGTTGGACGGGCGCGACCCTGCTCAGCTCCTGGCCCGCGCCGAAGACGTCGATTGGGTCGTGGTGCCGGGAGTCGATCTGGAAAGCTCCAA
>JALYNX010000030.1 GCA_030772935.1 Actinomycetota bacterium
ACGACTGGTGACCCCGGCGCTACGAGCCGCGGTGTGTGCTCGGGATTTGAGATGTGTGTTCTCCACCTGTGATCGAGCCTCCAATTGGTGCGATGTCCACCACGTCACCCACTGGGCCAACGGTGGCGAAACCAACATCGACAATTTGGTGCTCCTCTGCCGGCATCATCACGTGCTCGTCCACGAAGCCGGCTGGACTCTCACCGGCCTGCCCGGTGCGCTTCGTTTCTTCCGGCCCGACGGGACTGAGCTGGGCAGCGAGCCACCACCGCGACCACCGATCCGAAACCCGTTTCTCACCGCGGAGCCGAGACCGACACTGCCCCCAGGAGGTCTGCTCCCGATCATTCTCAACCTGCCCCGACTCAGGGCTCCCTGATCCGGTGGTTGCGGCCATGGGGTAGGTTTCCCTACCCATGTGTTACGACGACGATTCCAGTCCACCCATCGAGCCGATAGACGGTGGAGTCGCCGGGCGTGAGGACCTCACCTTGACTTCAGCCGACGACAATCAATTCGCCGCTTTCGCCGCCACCAGCGCTCAGGGCAAAGGGCCGGGGGTGGTCATTCTCCCTGACGTGCGTGGCCTGCATCACTTCTATGAGCATCTGGCGCTGCGATTCGCCGAGCACGGCTATGACGCAGTCGCCATCGACTACTTCGGCCGCACCGCCGGAATTGGCAAGCGACGCGATGCCTTCCCGTACGCCGACCATGTCCCCCTGACCACCCTGGAGGGCGTGACCGCTGACACCGCCGCCGCAGTCGCTCACCTTCGGCGGGAGAACTCCAATCGCGCCGTGTTCACTGTCGGATTCTGTTTCGGTGGCAGCAACTCTTGGCACCAGGCTGGCGGAGGTCACCGCCTCGCCGGCGCAATTGGCTTCTACGGCAACCCGAAGCGGCCCCCGGTTGGCCCCATCGAAAGAGTGAGCGAATTCGACTGCCCGGTGTTGGCGCTCATGGGAGGTGAGGATCCCGGCATCCCGCTCGACGTGGTCGAGGAGTTTCGCCAGGCGCTGGAGGGCGCCGGAATCGACCACGACGTAGTCGTCTATCCCGGGGCGCCGCACTCCTTCTTCGACCGCAAGCAGGAGGAATTTGCCGCCGATTCGGCGGATGCTTGGGGCCGGGTCCTCGCCTTCATCGAAGGCTGATGTGCGCAGCCGGCTAGAGCTGTCCCGACCGACCCGATTCCGCGATCGAGGCGAGGTATGCGTCGTCCTCGTAACGGCCAAGGAGGAAGGCGCTCGAGTAGGCGGGCAACTCTGTGTTGGCCACGTGTCGGGCGAGCAGATCCCCGGCGCCGGCCGCCACCATCACCCCGAAACCTGACATCCCGGTCATCAGGTGAAAGCCTTCGGGCCCGGTGGGGCCGACAAGCGGGCGGTTCTCCCTGGTCTTGATGTAGTAACCGCCGTCCACCGCCGAATGGGGAAGCCTCTCCGAGTAGGGGGCCAACCCGGGGACCATCGTGGTCAATCCCCGCATGACAATCTCCGGGTAGAGCGGGTCCTCGGGTAGCGGCCATGACGGTTCCCTAACCTCTCCGTGGTATTCCCAGAGGCCGAGGAGATATGACGAGTCGGCGCCGCCCTCGGGGCGGCCGTGACAGAAGATCGGCATCTCCCCGAGAAGGTCGGTGCGACCCTGGCGTTCTAGTTCCGCTCTCTCGTCATCGCTCCAGTCGATCCTCTGAGGGTCGCTCCAGATCAACATCGGTGCCTGACGGGGGATCACGCCGAGATGTTCCCGGTATGCCACCTTGAGATGGACTTCGGCGAACAACGGCAGCTCGACTCCAGCCATCGACGCGACGGAGCGGGACATCGGACCGGCGGCGTCGACCACGACCGGGGCTTCGATATCGCCCCCCGACGCCAGACGGACACCGCAGACCGTGCCCTCGTTCACCGTTATCCCGGTGACCTCGTCGTGAATGAGCCGGACCCTCTTCTCTCGGGCCCGATCGAGCATCCATGTGCCCAATTGCTGAGCACTGAACCATCCGGCCCGGCGCACATGGATCGCGCCGGCCGCCTCTTCGGTGATGTAGGGGAAGTGCTCGCGTACCGGGTCAGGGCCAACCAGGATGTCGGCGCCTTCGGGTGCGCCCAGGTATCCGTCTTCGGGCGAGGGTCGATATGGGATTGGCCCCGGGTGGATTCGAATCGGGCCCGCCCCCATTAGGGAGGTGAGGTGGGCCTCTTCGATCATGGAATGGAACCTGGAGGTGTCTCCGGTGACAAACAGATAGCCGCGCCGGTTCATGCCAAAGACGTTGCTCGACTCCGCCGCCATCCCCTCGAGGAGGTCGATCGAGCGGTTCATCAGTTGGGTCATCGGGAGGTCGGGCCACCAATTCCGGTAGCACTCCGTTGACTTGTCGGAGGTCAGACTCAACGGTGGCCGGGGGTCGATTACCAGAACCCGCTCCGATCCTTGGGCGACCGCAAGGTGGTATGCGGCGGACGCCCCGGCGACCCCGGCGCCGACCACGACCACGTCCGCGGAGGCGGCCATTCAACGACTGAGGCGAGCGCGAACCCGATCCGCGATCGCCGCAGGAGTGAAACCGAACTGTTCTGCCAGCACGTGATCGGGAGCCGAGGCGCCGAACCTGTCTATCCCGATCATCAGCCCGTCGTCACCGACGATCCGCTCCCAACCAAAGGTCGCTGCCGCCTCGACCGACACCCGGGGCACCGATCCCAGGACCAGGTCCTGGTAGGCCTGGTCCTGTCCGAAGAACAGCTCCCAGCAGGGCAGGCTGACCACCCTGGCTTCGATCCCCTCCACGGCCAAGATCTCGGCTGCGCCCAGGGCAGCGGAGACCTCCGAGCCGGTGGCGATCAAGGTCACCGCCGCGCCGTCCCGCACCACATAGCCGCCCTTGGCTACCCCGCTGCCCACCGATTCGAGGGTGGGCAGGTTTTGACGGGTGAGGATCAGTGCAACCGGGCCGTCGTGCCGGTTGAGGGCGATCTCCCACGCCTGGAGGGTCTCATTGGCGTCTGCGGGCCGGATCACCCAGAGGTGGGGCATTGCCCGAAGCGAGGCCAGGTGCTCGATGGGCTGATGGGTGGGGCCGTCCTCACCGAGGAAGATCGAGTCGTGGGTGTAGACCCAGATCGAGGGGGCGTCCATCAGCGCCGAGAGGCGAACCGCCGGGCGCTGGTAATCACTGAATACGAAGAAGGTCGCGGAGTACGGCTTGAGGCCCCCATGAACCGCCATCCCATTGACCGCCCCACCCATGGCGTGCTCACGGACTCCGAAGGGGATGTCTCGGGCAGAACGGTCGGAGCGTGAGTAGAGGCGACCCTTCTCGACAATCGTTTTGGTGGAGCCGGCGAGATCCGCGGAGCCGCCGATGAAGCCGGGTGCTTTCTCGGCGATCTCAGAGAACAGCATCGCCGAGGAGGCTCTGGTGGCGAGACTCTTTCCAGTCTCGAATCCCGGTCCTTTCAGTTCGACTCTCGTTGGTGAATGGAGGGAATCCCAAAGAGCTTTCTGTTCAGCTGTCGCAGACGCGAAACGCTCGGTCCAAGCGTCGTGCACCGATTGCCCCCGCGCCATGACTGTGCTGAAGAACTCATAGACCGCGTTCTCGACGTGGAACGCAGGGTCGATCGGATACCCCATCGCCTCCTTGGCCAGCTTGACCTCCTCCTCGCCCAAAGGCGCCCCGTGGGCCGCAGCCGTGTCCTGGGCATTGGGCGCGCCATGGGCGATGTGGGTGTGACACGAGATCAGGGAAGGTCGT
>JALYNX010000031.1 GCA_030772935.1 Actinomycetota bacterium
GCCCGACACTGCCCAATCTGACCTTCTCCACCAAGACTCTCCTCCGAGTAGGAAGGGCGATCCTATGTGTTGTGTGATATCCGGGAGAAAACCCCTTACCCGCATGATGATCCGGGGAGAAGCCTGGTCCGGCCACGGGGATAAACGTGGAGACGGCTGGTCCACGGCCGAGTCGCGGTCGACCAAGTCCCCGATTCGGTGCAACACGAGAAACGGGTGGATGGGGCAGTATCCTTGGTCGGACTTGGTCGGCACCGGGCCGCCGTCGGTGGCCCCTTTATCCGCCCTAGGAAGGAGCCCGCGATGCTCATCGTGGGAATCGCCCTCAGTGCAACCGTCTTGATCGGTCTGCACCAGCTGCGACGGAGTCCTGCCACTCGCTCCCCTCGCCCGACAGCCCGCCGTATAGGTGTGAGCCTCATCGCGTTCGTGATGGCGGCAGCGTCTCTACTCATTGTTGAAGACACCGCAAACGCGGCCATTGTCCCCACCGTCCCTTTGGGGACATCAGCCGCCTTCTCGGTGTTGGGAGCCCAAACGGTCACCAATACCGGAGACACCGTTCTCGCGGGCAGCGTCGGGGTCTCGCCCGGACCCGATGTGGTCGGGTTCCCGCCAGGAATCGTGCAACCACCCGGAACGATTGAGGAAACCACCCCTGTCGCGGCCAGCGCCCAGGCGGACTCGACGGCCGCCTACTTGAACGCCCAAGGCCGGCCAATCAATGCCACCACCACCAACGACCTCAGCGGTCTCACCTTGGTCGGAGGGGTGTTCGAAGCGCCGAGTCAGGGGCCTCTGAGCCTGACCGGGACCCTGACGCTCGACGGGGAAGGGGATCCGAACTCGGTCTTCATATTCCAAACCGACTCGACCTTGATCACCGGGTCGGGAAGCGTGGTGGCGCTGATCAACGGAGCTCAGGAATGCAACGTGTTCTGGCAGGTGGGCAGCTCGGCGACGCTCGGCTCCGGATCGACCTTTGTCGGAAACATTCTCGCCCTGACGACGATCAGTCTGCAGGCCAACGTCACGGTCCACGGTCGGGCCCTTGCGCAGACCGGCGAGGTGACCTTGATCGACGACACGTTCACCCAGCCGTTGTGTGATCTCTCGGCGCCCACCACTACGACTGCGGCCGGCGGTGCGACGACAACGGCCGCTGGGGGCACGGGCACGACCGGGCCGCTCACCGAGCTCCCAACTACCGGGTCTTCGACCGGGCTTTCGCTTCTGGTCGCGGTGATTGTCCTCGTCCTCGGTGCGGGTGCTCTTCGTCTCGGCCGGGCATCCAAACAGTGAGGCATCAACCCGAAGTCGACTAATCACCCAGGTCCAGATAGCCGCCACTCTGGTGAGATCGAAGATCCGACGACATCTGCTCGCCGGATCTTCGCCGGATGAGGCTCACCCATTGCGCGATATCCTCGCCCTCTAGGAGGACATGATGCGGATAGGAATCCTGACCGGTGGGGGCGATGTACCCGGCCTCAACGCCTGCATAAAGGCAGTGGTCAATCGTGTCGTCGGCGAGGGCCACCAGGTGGTTGGGGTACGAAGGGGATGGGGAGGGCTGGCCGAGACCAACCCTGACGACCCGGCATCGGGGGAGGCGAACCTGGTCCCTCTCGACCGGACCGCGGTGCGAACCATCGACCGGACTGGTGGCACGTTTCTTCATAGCTCCCGGACCAACCCGGCCAAGGTGAGGACAGGAGACGTACCAGCCTTCCTCGCCCAGGACTACCAGGGGGCGGGCCCTCACGACATAACGCCACACGTATTGCGGGTCCTGGAGACCCACAAGATCGATGTGCTGATCCCGATTGGTGGCGACGACACCCTCTCCTATGGGCTCCGGCTCCACGAGGAGGGGGTACCGGTCATTGCCATCCCCAAGACGATGGACAACGACGTCCACGGCACCGACTACTGCATCGGTTTCTCCACGTCCGTCAGCCGCGGCGTGCAATTCATCCATAGCCTCCGCACCGCAGCCGGCTCCCATGAGCGGATCGCGGTCGTCGAGCTCTTCGGTCGTTACAGCGGTGAAACCTCCCTCATCACGGCGTATCTCTCGGGTGTGGATCGAGCGATCATCTCCGAGGTCCCGTTCGAGATCGACAAGCTGGCGGCATTCCTCCGAGATGATCAGGCCGCAAACCCCTCCAACTACGCGATGGTCACCATCTCAGAGGGAGCACGGCTGGTCGAGGGCGACATCCACCTCACGGGTGAAGAGGACGCCTACGGGCATCGTAAGCTCGGCGGGATCGGAGCCACCACCGGAGAGCTGCTCAAAGAGCGAACCGGGGAGGGAATCCTCTATCAGCAAATCGGCTACCTGATGCGGTCCGGCGCTCCTGACTCACTGGATCTGATGGTCGCCACCAACTATGCGGTGATGGCCTCGGATCTGGCGATGGAGGGAGCCCACGGGCGCATGGTGGCTTTGCGGGGCGGCACCTACACCGATGTTCCTATTGGCGTGACTCGGGAAGGCGTGAAACGAGTCGACGTGGACGAGTTGTACGACGTCGACGCCTATCAACCCAAGGTTCGCCACGTGCTGGGCAAGCCGATGTTCCTCTACTGAGGTGCGTTTCTCCCCCCAGGAGCGGCAGCGACATTTCTCCCCCCAGGAGCGAAGCGACGTTGGGGGGAGAGCCGGCGGAGCCGGGAGGGGGGCCGCCGCAGGCGAAGGGGGAGTACCGCCGGAGGCGGGGAGGGGGGCATCTCGACGCGTACGGCGCGCAGGCGTTCCTACCCGCGTCGCTTGGCCGCCACTCGGAACAGAGTGCGCGCTCCTTCTCCTAGAACCGAGAACCGTGAGTCCTGGGTCTGGCCCCTGACCCAGCGGATGTAGATCTGTTGGAGCACGACCCCCAGCTTCCAGGTGCCGAAGACGATGTACCAGTCGACGCCGCTGAGGTCCCGCGCGGACATCTCGCCGTATCTGGCCACCGCCGCTCGCCGTTCCAGCCAGCCCGGGGAATATGTGGGCATCGGGTTGAGCGCCGCGCGCTCCTCGCCAGGGTCGTACCAGGAGGCCATCAGGGTCCCGAGATCGGCCAGTGGGTCTCCCCGGGTGGCCATGTCCCAGTCGTACACCGCGATGCAAACCCCGGGATCGTCGGGTGCCACCGCCATGTTGTCGAGCCGCCAGTCGTTGTGAAGCAGAGTGATTTCTTCAGAGACCGGGAGGTTGGCCTCGAGCCATCGGGCGACCTCCTCGGATGTTGAGTCTGCCCCGTCCTTGGCCTGGTTCCAGCGTTCGGCCCATCCTTCCACCTGACGTCTCAGAAAGCTGTCAGGGTGTCCCAGCTCCCCGAGCCCGGCTCGTGTCGGCTCCACGTCGTGGAACTCGACCAGGGTGTCAACCACGACCTCTGACAGCTTTCGGTTCGCAATCGGGTCCTCACCGCCGCCGAACTGAGACGGCACAGACTCGCGGACCACCACCCCGTCTCTTCGTTGCATGACGAAGAATGGTGAGCCGATCAGGGAATCGTCACCCGAGTAGGCGAGAGCCCGTGGTGCCTTGGGGAACGCTTGCCAAAGACCGGCGAGGACCCGGTATTCGCGGGCCATGTCGTGGGCGCCGGGGGCGACCGGTCCCAGTGGGGGCCGTCTCAGCACCAGCTCAGACCCATCGGGGAAGGTGAGGAGATAGGTGAGGTTGGCCTTTCCGCCCGCGAACTGTTGGACGGTCGGTGTCCCCTTCGGCAGAGCGGGGTTGGCCTCCATCCATTCGACCAGTCGACGAACGTCGAAGCTCTCATCGTCGCGGACCGGGATCAGGTCACCCACACCGGCGAGGCTATCCAACAGCCGGGGTCACCCGTCTACCCTCCGAGACCCCGCCCGAGGAGACCATGCCCACACCCTTCGAGATCTCAGATCGATTCACCGAGCAGTGGTCCGACCTGACCCCGATTGGCGCCACCATGCATGGGGTCGAAGGACGAGAACACCTCTGGGACGATTTCTCCCCCGAGGGTGAGGCGGCGCGAGCCGACCTTGCCGGCTCTGCCCGCGCCCAGCTACTGACTCATCTCAACGATCCGGACCCCAAGCAGGCGTTCGCTGCCAAGGTCCTCTCCTCGTGGATGGAGAAGAAGGTGACCGTCTACGAGCGGGGCAAGTGGAAGAACGACCTGAATCACATCTACAGCCCGTTTCAGCAGGCTCGTGACGTCTTCGATGTCATGTCTCAGGAGGGCGAGCAGGCGTGGTCCAACATCGCCACCCGTCTCGAGACCTTCGACCAGGCGCTCGAGGGATATCGGGCCACGCTGTCGGTCGGTCTCGGCGAAGGGGTGACCGCGGCCCAACGTCAGGTCCAAACCCTGATCGAACAGGCTCGGGCCCTTGCTGGCGAAGAGTCGCGTTTCAGGGGCTATCCGGCGGAGGCATCCTCCAAAGGTGGTGATCCAGACCGACTGACGGCTGCGGTCGACAGGGCGAGAGTCGCCAGTCATGAATTCGCCGACTGGCTGGAGCACACCTACCTATCTGGAGCAACCCCCGAGGACGCGGTGGGCGAAGAGCGCTATCTGCTCGGTGTCGACGATTTCTTGGGTCTCGAACTCGACCCTCACGAGACCTACGAGTGGGGATGGTCCGAGGTGCATCGCCTCCGCGAGGAGATGAGGGCGACGGCCGCCGAGATCGATGGGTCTAAGAGCGTCGAGGAGATCATCGATGTGCTCGACACCGACGAGGCGCACGCGGCGCCTGACCACGAGGCCTTTGCCCGATTCGTCCAGGAAATCCAGGACACCGCGGTGCAGCAACTGGATGGGACCCATTTCGACGTCCCGGATCCGTTGAAGCGGGTGACGGTGCACCTGGCGCCACCCGGAGGGAGTCTTGGCGCCTGGTATCACTCCCCGTCCGAGGACTTCTCCCGGCCCGGTTCGATCTGGTACGCCCCGGGGGAGCGAATCAGGATCCCGTACTGGTCCGAGGTGTCGACCGCATATCACGAAGGGTTTCCGGGGCACCATCTCCAGGTCGGGATGTCGGTCATCAACCGCGACCAGATGTCGCGGTTCCACCGACTCTTCATCTGGTACTCGGGATCGGGTGAGGGTTGGGCGCTTTATTCAGAGCGTTTGATGGACGAATTGGGCTACTTCGAGAAGCCCGAGTATCGACTGGGTCTTCTCGCCAGCCAGCTGTTCCGGGCCACCCGGGTGGTGCTCGACATCGGCACCCAGCTTCGGCTGGCCATCCCGGCCGATGCGCCGCTTCATGCCGGTGCGATTTGGGACTATCCGATCGCCGTCGACTACATCGAGAAAGTCGGGCTCCAGCCGCGGGACATGGCGGAGTCAGAGGTGAAGCGGTATCTCGGCTGGTATGGGCAGGCCATCTCCTACAAGGTGGGCGAGCGTGTGATCCTCGAGATCCGAGACCGGGTTATGGAACGCGACGGAGCGGCCTTCGATCGAAAAGACTTTCACCGCAGGATGCTGGAGGCGGGCGCCATCCGTCTCGATCAGCTGCGGGAGGCGATGGTTTGAACAAGAGGTCATTCGATCTCACCACCGGTCTGGCAAACGACCACTACAAGTTGCTGACCGGGCTCGTGATCCCGAGGCCGATCGGGTGGATCGGAACCAAAGCGGACGACGGGAGGCTCAATCTGGCGCCATTCTCCTTCTTCAACGCGGTCTCCAGCGAACCGCCGATGGTCCTCTTCTCGGCGGGGCGTCACTTCGACCGGCCCAAGGACTCGGTCTCCTTTGCCGAAGCATCCGGGGTGTTCACGGTCAACATCGTGTCCGAGGAACTGGCAGATGCGATGAACAAGTCATCGGGCACCTTCGCACCGGATGAAGACGAGTTTGCGATCGCGGGGTTGACCCCGGTGATGGGGACCTTGATCGAGGCACCGATCGTGGGTGAGTCCCCTGCCAATCTGGAATGCCGGGTCATCGACGTCATCGATGTCGGGACCGAGACCAGGATGGTCCTCGGGGAAGTGGTGATGATCCACGTTCGCGAGGACGCCCTCGATGGGACCCGGGTCAATCCCGACGTGATCCGAGCCATCGGCCGGCTCTCAGGAAGTTCCTACGTGACCACCCGAGACCGTTTCGAGTTGCAGCGCCCAACCTAGGCAGCGTGGGCATCGCGGCTCCTGCGCCTAGTTGCACCCGTTGGCGATCAGGGTGGGATAGGGATTGATCGGCAGGCCACCCAGGTACATCCCAAAATGAAGATGGGGGTGGGTCCCCTGGGCGTTGCCGGAGGTCCCGACATATCCGATGACATCACCCGCGTTGACCTTGCCCTCGGTCTCCTTCCCGGAGAGATGGCTCCCGATGTACTCCACCCCATCAGCCGCCTTCAGGTTGAACTGGAGGCCGCCCAGAGGGCCTTCCTTGAATCTGACCGTCCCCGCAACCGGAGCCAGGATCGGGGCTCCCAAGGTGGTGAACAGATCGTTGCCCTCATGGAACCGGGTGCCTCCCGCCCGTGGAAACCCCCAGTCGTTGAAGAAACTGGCGTTGGTCACCGGACAGACCCAGGTGCTGGCCCCTGGGACCGTGAGGCTCTGGCCGGCGCGGATCAGGTTCACGTTGCCTATGCCGTTCGAAGATGCGATTTTCGAGATGGTGGTCCCGTAGCGGGTGGCGATA
>JALYNX010000032.1 GCA_030772935.1 Actinomycetota bacterium
TGACGAAGGTAGTGGTGGCTTCGATGTGGTCCAGAACCGCCTCGGTCGACGGTGTGATCTTGTCGAGCAGGACCGCCGGATAGAGACCGAGGATCAGGACCAGGACCGCCAATGGCGCGAGCAGGGATATCTCTCTCAGCGAAAGGTCGCTCAAGCCGAGGTTGGCCTCCTTGTCCGGCAACCCGGTGAACACCCGCTCGTAGGCCCAGAGCAGGTAGATGGCAGCCAGCACCACTCCAAACGCCGCGATCACGGTGAGCACGGGCAGCGTCGCAAAGCTGCCGATCAACACCAGGAACTCCCCCACGAACCCGTTGAGCCCGGGCAGTCCGATCGAGGCGAAGGCCATGAACAGGAAGAACCCGGCAAAGAGCGGCATCACCTTCTGCAAGCCGCCGAAATCCGAGATCTGCTTGGTGTGACGTCGCTCGTAAATCATCCCCACCAAGAGGAACAGGGCGCCGGTGGTCAGACCGTGGTTCACGTTCTGGATCACCGCTCCCTGGAGACCACCGGAAGTCAGGGCGAATGTGCCGAGGACGATGAAGCCGAGATGGCTCACCGACGAGTAGGCCACCAGTTTCTTGAGATCGGGCTGGACGATGGCAACGACGGCTCCGTAGATGATCCCGATCACCGCCACGATCCCCATGATCTGCACCGCGTCGACCGAGGTTTCCGGGAACAGGCCCAGATTGAATCGGAGGAGGCCATATGTGCCCAGCTTCAGGAGCACGCCGGCCAACAGGACCGAGCCCGCCGTCGGAGCCTCGACATGGGCGTCGGGGAGCCAGGTGTGGAGCGGAAACAAGGGGACCTTGATCGCAAAGGCGAGTGCGAAGGCAGCAAACAGCAACGTCTCCGCCCCCGAGCTGAGATCGAGATTCATGAGGTCGTCGAGTGCGAACGAGGGTGCCCCGAACTGCGATGAGTGATTGAAGGCGAGAGCGATGATGCCGGCCAGCATCAAGGCCGATCCGAATGCGGTGTAAATGAAGAACTTGACCGCGGCGTAGACCCTGCGCTCGCCACCCCACACCCCGATTATGAAGTACATCGGAATCAGGATCGCCTCGAAGAAAACGAAGAAGAGGAAGAGGTCCAGAGCCAGAAACGAGCCGATCATCCCCGCCTCGAGCAACAGGACGTAGACCACGAATTCCTTGATACGCACCGTGATGGCGGTCGATGCCCCCAGTGCGATTGGGACCAGCAGCGCCGTGAGCAGGACCATGGGGAGCGAGATCCCATCAACGCCCAGATACCAGCTGATACCCCAGGGCTCGTACCAGACGACGCGCTCCACGAACTGGTACTCGGCTGTCAATTCGAACACCCAGAACAGATATCCAGCCAGCGCCAGCGGGGCCATTGCCAGAGCGATGCCCAGGGGGAGATGGATCTCCCGGCGGCGGGAAGGAACCAGGGCGACGATCAGCGCACCGACAACGGGAAGAAGGATGAGGGCGGTCAACATGGGCGACCTCTGGTCGCCCGGTCCCAGGTCCCAAGTCCCAGGTCCCAAGTCAGATCCTGCGACGAGCTTGAGACTTGAGACTTGAGACGGCTCGGGAGCGCAGCGACCGGGCTCATAAGCTGCCTGCTACCAGCCAGATCACGATGACCAGGGTTCCGCCGAGGAACAGCGCCCCGTAGTTACGCACGTACCCGGTCTGCAGGGTCCGGGTCCAGTCACCCGCGCTCCGCACCAGCCGGCCGACACCGTTGACCGCTCCGTCGATGACCTTGATGTCGAACCCGAATGCGGTCAGCTCGGCCGCCTTCTTCCCCGGGGCGACCAGAGTCCTGCCGTAGATATCGTCAACGCGATAGGCCGTTTCCCAGAGTCCCCACAACGGGCCGAAGCCTTCCTCGAAATCCAGCCAGCGTTCCCGAGGTCTTCGATACGAGAGATAGGCGGCTGCGACCCCCCCGACTGCAGCCAGCACGGACAACCCGGCGAGCACCAAGACCAGCAGCACATCGTCGGGTGGGTGCTGCATGTCAACCAGCTCGAAGCTGGGCTCGAGGAAGTGCTCGAGCGTGGTGAAGAATGGGGTGTTGATCAGGCCGCCGACCACCACCAGCAGGGCAAGGACGATGAGCGGGGCGGTCATCACCCGGGGAGATTCGTGGGGGTGCTGGTCCCCACCCCAGCGTGGTTCGCCCAGGAACACCAGAACCCACTGCCGCGTCATGTAGAAGGCGGT
>JALYNX010000033.1 GCA_030772935.1 Actinomycetota bacterium
GCCTCGAAAGGTGTGGGTGAAGAACTCGTGCTCAAAGATCTCACGGCCCTGATACAGCGCGACCAGGGCATCGACGAACGAGTCCATGTTGCTCCGGTTGACCGATGAGGCTTCCCGCCTTCCGAGGAGATCCTCGGGCCCGTTTGCCTCGAGAAGGTCCAGAGCCGCCTGATTGACCCGAACGATCTGGGCCCGACCGACGGCGTTGCGAACCACGTCTGGGTAGGAGAGCAAGAACTGGCGGATGCGCTCGGGCCGCCCCGCGTATTCGGAGCGAACGTAGGCGGCAGCTTGTGACCAATCCTCTTCGAGGACGGCGGTGGGTGAGCGCTCGAAGAGGATCCTGAAACGCTCGCTGTGCGCGGTCGCGGCGTTGCGAACAGTGGTGAACGCCACTGACGTCACCGCGAAGCTCAGGCCCATCACCAGACCCAGCGCCAGCGCTGCCGTCAGCTCGTCCAACCAGAGCTGAGGGGTCACCACCAGGAGCAGGCCAACTCCCAGCATCACCGGAAACGGATTGTGAGTGACAAAGAGCATGCCGACGGAACTGATCGCAACTAGGGCCAGGGCCGAGGGAAGGAGCGTCTCGTCGATGCCAACGAGGGCAGTGGTGGCCACCAGGATGATCGCTGAGGTGAGCATGGCCACCGACCCGTCTTCGCGATGGAACATGATCTGGGCCGTCATGAACCCGGCAGCAACCATCGGGCCGACTGATTGGATGAAGAGACCGTCATTACCGGTGGCGAACCCAGCCAACAGCAATACGGCCGCACTGAACCAGGCGGCCGCCGCACCCACGCGCACCACCCGACGGTGCACGCGGAACACGTCGGTTTGGGCGGCGCGAAGGGTGCCGGAACTCACATTGACCATGAGAGGCTTTTCGGCAAATGGTCGTCAAATGCACACCGGCCTAACGACCTATCCAGACTGGGCCTCCCCCTCCCCTGCGACGCTTGATATCGTCCGACCCGCCAGATTCGAAGACGGAGGCCCGCATGGCGCTCAAGATCACGTATGCGACGATGTCGGCCGATAACGAGGAGCTGAACACCTCGTTCGACCAGGCAGTGGCCACCGCTCACGATCGCCTTGGAGTCACCCATCCCCTGTTCATCAACGGGGAACGGCGGACCAAGGAGGCCACCGCCGAGGAGTTCTCCCCAATCGATTCCGACATCCTGATCGGCCGCTATTCCCTGGCCGACAACGCCGACATCGACGACGCCATGGCCGCCGCCAAGGCTTTCGCCCCCGAATGGGAGGCCTGGGGTTGGGAGAAGCGACGCGATCTCATGTTGAACGCCGCAGACATCATGGAGGCCAGGGCCTTCGAGATGGCTGCCGATATGGCCTATGAAATCGGGAAGACGCGTCTGGAAGCGCTGGGGGACATCGCCGAGACCGTCGAGTTCTTCCGTTACTACGGCCGCCAGATGACCGAGCACAACGGCTTCGTGACACCTTTGAGCTCGTTGAGCCCTCAGGAGACGAATACCTCGGTGCTCCGACCCTGGGGGGTCTGGGTGGTGATCTCACCGTTCAACTTCCCCATGGCCTTGGCGGCCGGGCCTTCGATCGGGGCCCTGATCACCGGCAACACGGTCGTGGTCAAGCCTTCGAGACAGGGTGCCTTGATGGCGATCGAGTTCTATTCAGTGATGGAGGAAGCCGGTCTTCCCCCCGGTGCGCTGCACGTCGTGACCGGAGACTCCAAGGCCGGGGATTATCTGGCCCATCATCCCGACGTGGACGGGCTGACGTTCACCGGTTCCTATCCGGTAGGGATGCATCTCTACCGGACCGTCAACGAGAGCCGGCCCAAACCGGTGATCTGTGAGATGGGCGGCAAGAACCCGGTGGTGATCACCCACACCGCTGATCTCGACAAGGCCGCCACCGGCGTCATGCGCAGTGCGTTCGGGCTCAGTGGCCAGAAGTGCTCGGCTGCATCCAGGGTCTATGTGGAGCGCACGGTCTACGACGACTTCGTCGCCAAGTTGGTGGAAAAGACAGAGAACCTGAGCGTGGGCAACCCCTTGCAGCGTGAGGTCTACATGGGCCCTGTCATCGACCAGGGGGTGGTCGACAAGTTCCGCCGTGCCGTGGCAGAAGCAGAGTCCTCGGGGGGCAAGGTCCTCGCCGGTGGGGAAGTGATCCACGGCGAGGATCTCGACAGAGGCAACTTCGAACAGCCCACTGTCGCCCCCGCCCC
>JALYNX010000034.1 GCA_030772935.1 Actinomycetota bacterium
TCGAGGAACCTGACGGTATCCAAGGCTTCCTCGTCGCTGATGGTCACGAAAACGTCCGCATCGCGGGCCAAAGCGATGAGGGCCAGATGGGACGGCTCTTTGGCGTCCAGTCGGCCCATGTTGGAAACCGGCCCATCGGCTCTGACCGCGCGACCCGCCCGAATGCTCTCGGTCAGACACGGGGCACGGTCCGGCTCGACAACGACGATTACCGGCTGATCGCCCCATTGATGGCGAGCGAACGCCGCGATCGAGGCTGCCAGGCTTCCAATCCCGGCCTGAACGAAGAGGTGGGTCGGCGGATAGGCGATGGCTTCGACTTGCTCGGCCGCTTCGGCGCCGATGACCAGGTATCCCTCCATCACTTGTCGAGGAATATCGGTGTACCCGGGCCACGAGGAATCGGAGAGCAGGGTCCAGCCCTCTTCTTCCGCCAATTCCTTCGACGCCGCCATGCTCTCCTCGTAGTCGATGCCCTCTCGGAGGACCAGCGCTCCGAAGCGCTGAAGGCGTTGGGCGAAGCCCTCGGGCACGTTCTCGCTGAGGACGATCACAGCCTTGGCACCGAACACGCGAGCACCGGCCGCTACCGACAGGCCATGGTTCCCGGCGCTGGCCGTGACATAGGTGACGTCCGCCAATGCGCCAGCCACTGCTTCCGGCGTCCGATCCCAGTTTCCTTGGAAGCGGGTGTCGACCTCTCTGGCAATGACATAGGCAGCGCCCAGCGCCTTGAAGCTGCCAAGCCCCATGCGGTCGCGTTCGTCCTTGATCCACAGGTGCTCGACCCCGAGCGCCGCGGCCATTTCCGGGGAGTCGAGCAGCGCAGTGACACCGGCCACCGGGCAGCGGAGCAGCAGGTCCTGCACCTTGCCCGCGTCGACGCTGAGATCGGCGTCGGCCGGGCCGCGCAGCCCTTTCGATCGCCAGGGGTTGACCAGCATCGAGGACATCTGGCGAAGATACCGGTGGCGGACGTATGGCCGCCCCGAATCAAGGGCTTATCTGTAGGTCACCCTCGAGCAGTTCCGACTGCATGCCATGACGCCCTGGATGCCCTGGACATAGAATCGTTGTCAGGTGAGCAGTAACGAGGTAGGTCTCTTGCAAACGGTGGAGATTGGCAGGAAGGCCATCGAACGCGGCGCATGGGATGACGCGGTCAGAGCTTTCAACGAAGTGGATCAAAAGGAGCCGCTCTCCCCACATGATCTCGAGCTCCTGGCCGACGCCGCCTGGTGGTCGGGTCATCCCGACGAGTCCGTCGAGGCGCTGGAGCGAGCCTTCGCCGGCCATGTCGAGCAGGGATCACCTTCCGAAGCGGCAGGAGTGGCTGTGCTTCTCGCATATCTTGCTGCTCGTCGGCTGGCGTTCTCGATCGTGGCCGGATGGTTGGCTCGGGCGCAACGACTGCTCGAAGGGCAGCCGGAATCGGTGGTGCATGCCCGGATCAAGGTCATCGCCATCATCGAGGCCGCCTTCTTCAAAAACGACATGAACGCTGCCATCGAGATCGCCGACGCGGCCTTGGCTGTCGCTCGAAGATTGGGGAGCCGGGAAGTGGAGTCCCAGGTCCTTGCCCTGAAAGGCGCCGCACTCATCAGTATCGGGCAGTGGCAAGAGGGCTTGATGCTGCTGGATGAGGCGACCGCAGCCGCGGTTTCAGGCGAACTCGGTCTCAGGGCGGCGAGCGATATCTACTGCCAGACCATCTCGGCGTGCCGCTCCATGGCCGACTTTCGCCGGGCCAATGAGTGGACGCAGGAGGCGGACCGCTGGATGAGCCGATACTCGGTCACCGGATACACCGGTGTTTGCTCAGTCCACCGCGCGGAGTTGAAGCGATTGCGCGGCGACTGGACCAAGGCCAAAGAGGAAGCCAGCGCCGCCTGCATTGAGCTGGAGCGGTATCACATCCTGGATGGAGTCGGATTCGCACATCATGAGATCGGTGAGGTCTTGTTTCGCACCGGTGATCTCGTCGGGGCCGAAAAGTCGTTCCTTCTGGCATACGAGAACGGGCAAAACCCTCAGCCGGGACTGGCGTTGCTGATGCTGGCCAAGGGTGAAGCCAGGGAGGCCGCCTCGTCCCTCGCCCGGGCTCTAGCCGAGACCGAGAAGGCCAATTTGTTGGCCCGGGCAACCATGCTGCCGGCCCAAGTCGAGGTGGCATTGGCCCTCGGCGATATCCCGATCGCCCAAGCAGCGATCGAGGAACTTGAGATGATCACCGAACAGTTCGAGCGACCTGCATTCGAGGCGGCCACCCTCACTGCCAAGGGTGAGCTGGCTCTGCACCTTGGCGATCCCGAGCAAGCGGACCAACATCTGGAACGAGCATGGCGGCTGTGGAAAGACGTCGAGTTTCCCTACGAGACGGCCCGGGCGCGGATGCTGCTTGGGCAGGCGAGGGCACAGTCAGGTGATCCTGCATCCGCACGAATGGAGCTGGGCGCCGCTCGCTCTACCTTCCACAAGCTGGGGGCGACTCTCGACTTGAAGCGAGTCGATGACCTTCTGTACGAATTCCGGGCGCCGGAAGCGGACCGCGACCGGGTGACGAAGACGCTCATGTTCACTGACATCGTGACTTCCACCGACCTGATCGGTTTGATCGGCGACGAGGATTGGGAGAGGTTGCTGCGCTGGCACGATGAGCAGCTGCGCTCGGTATTCGCCAGCCATCGCGGTGAAGAGGTCAGTCACACCGGGGATGGCTTCTTCGTCGCTTTCGAGCGCACCATTGACGCCATCGATGCTGCGGTATCAGTCCAACGCCGGCTTGCCGAACATCGACGCACCACCGGCTTTGCACCCACTGTGCGAATCGGCATCCATCACGTCGAGGTCACTCGTGAGGGGACCGACTATCGGGGCCAAGGCGTCCATGTGGCTGCCCGAGTGGGCGCGGTGGCTGCCGGCGAAGAGATCGTGATCTCGGCGGCGGCGTTGGAAGTGACCGGAGATCCCAAGTTCCCGGTCTCGGAGCCTCGAACGGTCGAGCTAAAGGGAATCAAAGAGCCGATCGAGGTCTACCTCGTCGAATGGCGCTAGCTCGAATCAGGTGAGTCGGGATTCGAGGCCACTGATGATGATCTCTAACCCGAACGCATACTCGGAGCCGAACTCACATTGGGCCAACAGTGGGGCAAGGGCAACCACATGTGGGAATTGGTCGCCGAGTCGAGACAGCTGTTGTTCGAGCCCGTCCCAATCCTTGTCTTCCGGGCTGCCCGAGGATTGTTGAAAGGCGTAACCCATGGTGTGCGATGCCAGCATCTGCCAGGCATGATGGGTTTCTTCGTCGCTGAAGCCTGCAGCGCGGAGGATGCCCAACAGCTGGTTCATGAACACCAACGAGGCGTGGCCGAAGTTGCCCCGTTGCATCAAGAGGCTGACCACCCAGGGATGGGCCGTGAACTGCTCCATCGCGGCGTGCCCGGTCTTGCGGACCGACACCCGCCAGTCCTCCTTGGGGTCGGGGAGAGGGATCGTCGTGAAAACGTGGTCGATCATCCCGTCCAGGATTTCGTCCTTGTTCGCAACGTGGTTGTAAAGCGACATCGCCTCAACACCGAGTTCGGCGCCCAGCTTGCGCATCGAGAGCCCGTCGACACCCTGCTGATCGGCGAAGCTGACTGCAGCGTCGATGATCCGGTCCCTGTTGAGCGGGAGCCGGGTTTCGATGACGGTCATCTCTACATCGTAAGTCACGTTCGGTCTCCTCGGGTGTGTCGGCGCAGCCACGGCGGGATTGACAGGGCTTACACCGTACGCTTACAGTGTAGGTCGTAGGAACCCGAAGAGCAATAGGAGACGATGATGGCATTAGGGACCGAGACTCTGGCCAGGGCAAGTGCCAGAAGACCGTGGAGGACGGTCGCGATTTGGTTGGTCTTGCTCGTCGCCTCCGGCATCGTCACCTCCCAACTTCTCGCCGGGGCGCTCACCACCACCATCGGTTTCACCGACGAGCCCGAATCGGTGACGGCCATCAATCTGGCGGAGGAACTGAGAGGCGAGACCCCCGACACCGAGTTCGTCGTCGTCACCTCCGAGACGGCAAAAGTAGGAGATCCCGAATACGTCGCCTATGTCACCGAGCTCCAAACCGAAATCGCAGCGCTGGGTTCCGACGTGATCGTGAGCGTCGGCTCCTATCTCGACGAGACGGGCCCGGTGTCAGAGTCCGAGCACTCGGCCCTACTCCCAGTAGTCATCGAGGGTGAGGACGCGGACTTGATCGGGGACCACGCCGCGTTGCTCAAAGAGACCGTCGCCGCGGTGCCGGCGCCTGACGGCTTCCAGGGGCTGATTGCCGGGCCGGCAACGCTGACCAATGACTTCAACGAGATTGCGGAGGAGGATCTGCGCACCGGTGAGACCATCGGGATCGGGGTCGCCTTGGTCGTCCTCGTGCTCGTGTTCGGCACCGTTGCATCGGGGGTGATCCCGATCATCCTCGCAGTGGTTGCCATCGCCATCGCGATGGGGCTGGCTGCGCTCGTGGGCCAGTTCTTCGACCTCAGCTTCTTCATCACCAACATGATCACCATGATCGGTCTGGCGGTCGGGATCGACTACTCGCTGTTCATCGTCTCTCGCTATCGAGAGGAACGCGGTCATGGCATGGACAAGCTCGGTGCCATCGAACGTGCCGGCGCGACGGCAACCCGAGCAGTGTTCTTCTCCGGGCTCACCGTGGTTCTCGCCCTCATCGGCATGTTGATCCTCCCCAACACCCTGTTCCGAGCCCTCGGCACCGGAGCCATCCTCGTCGTGATCGTTGCCGTGGCCGCATCACTGACCCTGCTGCCGGCCGTGCTCTCCCTGATGGGGGACCGGATCGACTCCCTCAAGGTGCGCCGCCGCCGCTCACCTGACGAAAGTGGGCGGTTCTGGGAGCGCTGGACGCACATCGTGATGGGCCGCCCAATTATCAGCCTGGTCCTTTCTGCGGGGCTCTTGATCCTGGCTGCGAGCAGCATGTTTTCGATGAACAGCGGGCTCTCCGGTGTTTCGACCTTGCCCGACGATATGGAATCCAAGGTGGCATTCGAGATCCTGGCCACCGAGTTCGCCGGCGGGCTCACCTCACCGCTCGACGTAGTGGTGACCGGGACCGGGGTCGATGAGACCTTGAATGCTCTCGAGGCCGACATCGCCGCCGATGGTGGGTTTGGCGCCGCGACGGTGGACCCCGCATCGACTTCGACGCTGGGAATCCTCTCCGTGCAGTTGCTCGGTGACGTGAACTCGATCGCCTCCCAAGAAGCGGTGCGTCACCTCCGCGCCGACATCGTGCCCGGGGCGACTGCTGGCGAAACGTCGGTCTATGTGGGTGGAGAGACCGCGATCACCGTCGACTTCCTCGATCAGATCGACACCTACACCCCGATCGTCTTCGCCGTTGTCCTGGGGCTCAGCTTCATCCTGTTGCTGCTTGCTTTCCGTTCGATCGTGATCCCGGCCAAAGCGATCGCGATGAACCTGCTTTCGGTGGGAGCGGCGTACGGTTTGGTCGTTGCCATGTTCCAAGAGGGGGTCGGCCCGGCCTGGCTGAAGGAGCTAGGCGCCGCCGTTGGCCTCGAGCAGATCGAGACGATCGAGGCCTGGCTTCCTTTGTTCTTGTTCTCGATCCTGTTCGGGCTCTCGATGGACTACCACGTGTTCTTGCTCTCCAGAATCAAAGAGCGCTACGACCAGACCGGCAACAACACCGATTCGGTGGCATACGGTTTGCGCACAACGGGGGCACTGATCACGGGGGCCGCGGTGATCATGGTCGCGGTCTTCGCCGGCTTCGCTGCCGGGCGTCTGGTCTCATTCCAACAGATGGGGTTCGGGCTGGCGATCGCGGTCCTCATCGACGCCACAGTCGTCCGTTCGATTCTGGTGCCGGCCTCGATGAGGCTGCTCGGTGACTGGAACTGGTATTTCCCGAAATGGCTGGAATGGCTTCCCAACATATCGGTGGAAGGCCACTTCGAGAGCGAGCCGACTCCGGAGCCGGTCAGAGCTTGAGGGGCGGATCAGGAAACGAGGTCATCGGCATACCAACGCAACGAGCGCTGGTATGCCTCGAGTGGGCCGGGGTTGGTCAGCAGCAGGTCCAGTAGCTCTGACACCGCCTGATCGGCATGCCCTGCGCTCGTCAGCGCCAGGGCGAGGAAGGCCCGGGCGGCCCGGTGTCCTGGGTTCTCGACGCAGACCTGGGTGAGGATCGTGACCGCCTCTTCGTGTTCGCCGATATTGCGCAATGTGCTGGCCAGTTGAATTCGGGCTCTGAGCTCCTCAGCCTCATTCAGACCGGCAGCCAGCGCGGCTCGGTAGGGGGCAACTGCTTCCTGCTCGCGACCTGCCGAGTCGTAGGCGCCGGCCAGGTGGAGGGTCACGTTGGGGTCTTCAGGGTGGTTCGCGGCCAGGGCGCTGAAGTGATCGATGGCTTCCTGATAGCGCTCGTCATCGATCAGGAGCTCGCCGAGAGCAATAGCGGTCTCCAGTTCCTGCCGATCGGCCACGGCGCGACTGTACCGCCGGGTGCGGCGCTCGATACGTAGGTTCAGCCTGTGAATCGAAGCGCTGGGCAAGTGATTGGTGCGGCGGTCACCGGGGGCCTCATCGGTGCGGCGGGAGGGGCGGCGATCGGCGCTTCGAGCGACAATGTGCTCCCGGTTGCGGGCTTCGGCGCGCTCGGACTCGGGCTGCTGTCGGCTTGGGCCGACGCCACACGACGACCTGGCAGACCACAGCCGCTGCTGGTGCGTGTGGTTTCAGCGGCGGTCATCGCGGCCGGAGTTGGTTGGCTGCTCGAGCTTGCCCTCCCCACTTGGCCAGGTTGGGTGCCGGGCGGGTTGATCGGTGTGTTCACCGGTCTGGCCGGGTTACGCCCGTTGAAGGTCCTGCTTGGCGCCGGTGTTGGGATCGGCGTTGGCGCCGGGTTGGCCCTGGCGTATCCAGGTATCGGCTGGCCGGAGATTTGTGCGGTCACTGTCCTCCTCTATCGCAGCCTCGCTGCATATCTGTGGCGGGGGCGGGAGCAGCTACGCGTCATGGGGGAGCGGGTCACCGGCGCCGACCTGCCGTTCATCGTTCCCTTCTCGGAGGTCACCAAACACGTGGGCGTCGACTATCTGGAGCGCTATGCCGGCTCGATTGGCGCAACTTATGTCCACAGCCCTGCGGATATCGGGATCGTGCCCGACTTCGACGAGCTGGCGAGCCCGAGCTTCGAGCCTTCCTTGGTCAACCCGCTGATCCGTGAGTTCTACGAGCACACCAGTCGCTTCAGGCTCTCGATCGTCCCCGAATGGAAGCCCTGGATGCGGCTTCCGTACCGGATCTATCGGGAAACCGTGGCCAAGCCGTTGGGGCAGGCCAATCTCCCCTTCGACCTCGACGAGGTGCAGCAAGGGGTTGTCTCGTGGATCGACACCATTGATGTAGACGCCGATGGCCGAGCCGATTTTCGTGCCTGGATCCGGGCTTACGACACCGGTGAGCCTTTGTACGTCGGGATCTACACGGTGGTCCGCATCGACGACACTGCCTACGTGGCTGTGGGCTTTCCGTTGCCTGCCGGGAACTTCACCGCCACCCTCCAGCCAATCAACAACCGCGGAGATGGGTTTCTCCTTCGATCAGACACCGATCTATCCCTGCCCGGCCACTACCTGTCGCTGGTCGAGGAGGGTGGCCTGATCACCACGCTCCAGTTCGGTGCGTTGGGTGAGGAGATCGACGTATTCGTGGATGGCACCGCTTTGAGAACCGAACATCGCTTTTCGCTCGCCGGAATCACCTTCGTGACCCTCCATTACGACATCACTCGCCGCTAGTCCTCAGACGGCTTCCTCGAGGGGCGCGTTTGGGCTTGGGCGGATCCTGCCAACCGAGCTCTCGCGTCGTGCAGTCGCCACGAGGGCGACGCTGAGAAGTATCAATGGCAGTGCGATGAACACCGGCCCGGTGATGATTTCCCCGCCGAGGGTGAGCCCGAGGGCGACCGCCACGATCGGGTTGACGTAGGGATAGCTGAGAGCGAGGGCAGGGCGCACCGTCCTGATCAGATAGAAGTACGACGTGTAGGCGATGAGCGAGCCGAAAAGGATCAAGTAGGCCATGGCAAACCAGGCGGACGCGGGCGGCATTTCGACAATGCGCTCGCCAAGCCCCAAACCGATCAGCGAGAGCAGGACCCCACCCGACAACAGCTGTGCGGCGGGGGCCATCAGACCTTGGGGCAGGTCGAGACGAGGGCCCCAGATCGAGCCGAACGACCAAAAGATCGGGGAGAGAACCACAAGCAGAGTGCCGATTGCGCTGGAACGGAAGTCGCCCTCCTGGGCGAGGACGAGAACACCCAGGAGGCCGACGATCAATCCGATCCACTCGCGGCGGACCGGCCATTGTCCGAACATGCCGCTCCAAAGGGCGGCCCAGACCGGTGTCATCGCGATCGCGGTGGCGGTCACACCGGACCCCACGCCGAGATCCTCCGCGACAGTCACCAGACTCAGGCCTCCAACGAAGAGCGGTATGCCCATCAGCACCAGGTTCCGCCACTGAGCGGGGGTTGGTGATGCTTCGCCGCGGGACTTCAGGATCACGAACAAGATCCCCCCGGCGACGATGAACCGAATCCCGTTGAGGAGGAAAGGGGGAAAACCTTCGAGACCGAATACCAGCCCGAGGTAGGTCGATCCCCAGATGAAGTACACCGCGAATAGGGCGAGAATCACCTTGCCCCGGGAGGGGGCAGGGGTCGTCATGGTGGCGCCTGGCAATTCCATGTCCTTGCTCTATCGTTCTCGGCTGTAGTGGGCTATACTCAGTTCGTACCTTACACCCTAGCCACGCTCAGTAAGGGATCAAATGGACTTTTCGCATTACAACGGTCAACCGGTGGACATGGCAGTCCAACTGGTCAACACCCTCGACGCCGTCAGTGGTGAGGAGAAGCTGATCACACCCGCTGACGTCGCCCTCTTCATCGACAGCCACGACAACACCGAGTGGTGCCGTCCGGGCTGGGAGCCCACCGAGCGCGACCTCCACGAGGTGCGCGCCCTTCGCTCCCGGTTGCGCGAGGTGTTCGAATCCGACGATCAAGCCGGCGCGGCCTCGGTGCTCAATGGAATCCTCTCCGATGTCCACGCCGTCCCCCGTCTCAGCGTCCATGGCGAGGGGCCCCATCTCCATTTCGAATCCCAGGACGGGAGCCCCGCCAGATGGCTGGGAGCGATCACTGCGATGGGCCTCACGGTTGCGATGATCGAAGGGGGGTTCGACCGTTTCGGAAGCTGCGCCGCGGTCACCTGCGACGACGTGTTCGTCGACACCTCACGCAATCATTCGCGTCTGCATTGCTCGGGCAAGTGCACGACCCGCGAGAACGTGGCCGCCCACCGCGCCCGTCAGCGCGAACAGGACTGAGTCGGCCGCGACGGCTCCTTAGGGTGTGACCCATGCGAGGTCTCACCGCGGCCCTGCTGGTGTTGGTCACCGGCTGTAGCACCAACTCTGTCGACTCCCCTCCGTCGACGGTGACCTCGAGTTCCACGCCCTCGACGTCGACGCCAACCGGTTGGATTGAGATCGCTCCGATGACGGTGGCCCGGAGCGAACATCCTGGTGTGGTTCTTCTGGGCGAGGTCGTGGTGGCCGGTGGATACATCGAGGTCGGTGTGGGACGAAGCGGTGTAACCGACACCGTCGAGGCCTACGACCCCGAGTCCGACGCCTGGCGTGACCTGCCACAGCTCCCTTTCCCGGTTCATCATGGAATGGCAGCAGTTGTTTCCGACCGCTTGTTTGTCATGGGGGGCTATTCGGAGGCTGGAGACCCGGTGAGCACCGTCTGGGAGCTGGTCGACGACGACTGGGTCGACCGTCCGCCGCTCCCAACACCGGTGGCAGCTGGTGCGGCCGTTGCGATTGGCGACTCCATCTACTTGGTCGGTGGAATCCCCGACGGAGATCTCTACCGCTACGACGTGGCTGGAGAAACATGGTCCGAGCTCTCCGGACCCGTTGGGCAGCGAGAGCACGTGGCGGCGGTGGCTTTCGAGGGGGAGATATGGTCAGTCGCTGGTCGTTGGCCGGGCGAGATCTTCAACACCACTGAGATCTACAACCCGGTGTCGGGATCTTGGCGCTCAGGCCCCGAGCTCAACGAGGCACGCTCGGGATTCGGGGCCACAGTCGTCAACGGCACAATCGTGGTGGCCGGCGGCGAGGTGTTCGAGCCGAATCAGGCCTTGACGACCGTGGAGGTCTTAGATGAGACGAGTGGCCAGTGGGCCTTCATCGACTCTCTGCCTCACGGTATCCATGGCAACCCTTTGTTGGCTATCGGTTCGTACCTCTATCTGCCTGGTGGGTCGACCGCTGCCGCCGACATCGAAAACGACGGTCGGAGTTATCGGTTGAGCGTGCCGTGATCCTCTCATCGGTGCTCGCTTCTATCTAGGGTTCTCGGTGTGAAATGGCTCCTCAGTCTGTTGGTGACCGCTGCCGCCCTCTGGGTTGCGACCGCCCTTGTGTCAGGATTTGACTTCAGTGGCACGATCTGGGTATTCATCGGGGTCACGATCGTCCTATGGGCGGTGAACTCCGTTGTGAAACCGATCATCAACCTGTTCAGCCTTCCGATCGTGGTGCTCACACTTGGTCTGTTCCTTCTCATCACGAACGCCCTGGCTTTGCAGATCGTGGTTTGGCTGGCAGCACCAGAACGCCTCGACCTGGGCCTCACCTCTACGGGGTTCTTTTGGGCGACCTTCCTCGGTGCGCTCACTATCAGCGTCGTCAGCCTGATACTCGACAAGGTGCTGAAGACCTGACCCGTTTCTCGGCATAGCCCACTCGTAACAGGCGAAAAAACACCGGGACCGCCTTATCGACGATCCCGGTGTTGTGCTCCCCGGGGTTGTATCGGATTTTTGGGGTCAAAGCTGGAGTGCTCCGATCACCTTTCGTTTCTCTTGTCCCGTGTCGTCCTGGGCGTTGCGTGATCCCCGCGGACTGTCAGGGTTTTGGGGACATGCTTTCGGCGATCGCCAGCGATTCTTGGAGACCCAGACTGGACTCGAGCCGGAACGTCACCCCATTGAGTTCCCAAATGAGGACATTGCCTGCGAGACGTGAGACCTGGTGTTCCTTGATACGGGCGTCGTCGTGATATTCGAGAATGTGAGGAGCACCGTGAAGCCAATAGCCGTCGTTTCCGGAGACTGCTACGACCTGGATCTGGGTCCCTTCGACGGCCCGCTTCAGGTAGTCGCCTTCGGCGCGGTCGGCTTGGAATTGACTGATCAACAGACCGACACCGCTGTCGCCCACCTCGGGCAATGCGGCACCGGGAGCCCATGTCAGCGTGACCTCCCCTCCCATCCGGGCCACGGAAGAGAAGATCGCTTCAGGAGCGGAGAGTCGGCTGGTGTTGGGCGTCGATACCGGAAACTCGGCCTCGGCGATAGCGGTTTCCTGGCTCACCATCTCTCCGAGGTCGAGTTCGAACCCGATCGCTTCCATCCCTCCGCTTCCCAGCTCGATTCGAATCCCGGCAACTCCAAGCAGGTCGGCGATCGCCTGACGGGTCGCAGGTGAGAACGCGAGGAGACCGATTACCAGTACAAGAAGAGCGACCGCTACCGGCAACCACCGTCGCCTTGGTTGGCGGATCGGATCCGAGCCGAGACTGAGCCGATGGGCGACCCTGGAGCTGAGATCAGCTGACGACGGCCAATCGATGTGATCAGCTGTTTCTGCCAGCACCACCTCCAAGGAGATCATGATGCCTCCTCTTTGAACCACGGATCCGTTCCTATGTCTCGACGAAGGCGCTGTAGAGCACGTGCTGTTCGCGACTTGATCGTTCCCACCGGTACGCCCAGGGTGGTCGCGGTCTCGGCTTCCGATAGACCAACGAGGAATCTCAGGCCTATCGCCTCCGCAAACCGATCCGGCAGCCGATCGACCGCGGCCAAGAGCCGGCGGTGACGGTCTGCGTCCAGAGCGAGGCTTTCGGGGGATCGAGCCGAATCCCCCGAGACAGCCTCGCCGGCCACACGGAGCTGAAGCCGCGCCTGTCTGCCGGCCCGTCGTCGGCGATTGAGTGCCTCGTTGCGGACGATGGCGAGGATCCAAGGTCGAAACGGACGATCGGGTGCGAGCCTGTCCAGTGCCTGATACGCCTTGACGAAGGCATCCTGAGCCGCGTCCTCGGCTTCGGCATGGTCGCGCATCACGAGATAGGCCACACGCAAGGCCACCGGCTGATGCAACCGCACCAACTGCTCGTATGCACTCACATCTCCAGCTTTGGCGTCACGAATCAGCGATGTGTCATCCAGCGGACGGCCCTCCACCGACGTCATCGAGCCTCAATACACCGGCTGGTCCGAAAAGGTTCCTTGATGAGGTGGAACCTTCCTCCGTTTCGCGGTGTAGAGGTGTGATGAGTCAGAACGAGGAGTGTGTCACATGACCCGCAGACGTGTATTCAGCCTGGTGACCGTCAGCCTTTGGGTGTTGACCATGGCGTTGCCGCTGTCGGCGAAGATCATCCCATCGGAAACGGAGGTCCTTGTGGATGGGACCACAGTCACCGTCAACCTCAAGTCCGACGAGCCCGGCGGGCCGGGCGATCTTCAAGGGATGTACGCCGTATTTCCGGCTGGTTCTCTCGATGTGAACGGGCGTCCTGTAGGGGAAGTCGACGGGATAGCCATGACCGTCAGCCGGGTCGAGCCCTACATCTATCAAGGGACGATCGAGGTTCCCGAGAGCGGGGAATGGGCCCTCGTCCCCCTGCCCGACGAAACAGGCATACCCCTAGACATGTTTCCGACGACAGCATTCACCGTGCCCGAGTTGGGGATCCCTGGGGTGGGTGTGGCGCTGCTCGCCGGACTCGGCGTGCTGATCGTTGCCGGTGTGGTGTGGTTCGTTGCCTTCCGTGACCGGGCGCCCGCAAGGGCGATGTTCAGGAAGCCGGGAACCAGCCGCCCCTGAGATTGTCGGTCATCCCTGGACTGCCTCGAGGAGAACTTCCGCCTCGGGGTAGAGCTGGATATCGAGTGCTGTTCTGGTGGCGACGATCCGCCCCGTCTCCAGACTGACCACATCGATGGTGACGAGCTGATCCCAGGACTGGACGTATCCGATTCGCAGGCCGGGGTTGAACGAGAAGGCTCCGAAATACTGATTCACTTGGTCTGCCTCATGGTGGGCGATCACCTCCAGGTCGACCGCATCGATCAGGTAAAGACCCGATGATTCAGATTCATAGGTGCCACCGAGTTCCGTGTAGGACTGGCCGGTAGCGAGCAGACGATCACCCGCGGACGAGAGATAGATCTCCGAAATCGGGGCGTCGAGGCGGTCGATGACCTCCCAGGTTTCGGTGTCGATGGCTTCGATCCCCTCAGCAGTAGAAGTCGACGTCAAGTAATCGTCGACGACTTCGAATGTCTGGATCGCGGTCGCTACATAGAGCACTCCTCCGTTGGGACGGCCCAGAACCGCGGTCCGCCGACCGTTGGCGAACGGTTGGTCCGCGGTTGGCGTGCCATCCAAGACATCCCTGCCGAACTCGTGTGTATTGACCTCGCCCGTTGTGTGGTTGATCTCGGTGATCACATCTCGGTTG
>JALYNX010000035.1 GCA_030772935.1 Actinomycetota bacterium
AATACGACCCACTGCAACACTCGGGGATCATGCTCAGAGGCGACCGCTTGCCTGAGCCCTGCTTTGACCACATGCGGCGGATGACCGACGACCGGGGGATGTGGGAGCACGCTCGGTATACCACCCCCCGCACCGAGCACGGATATTGCACCGACGACAACACGAGGGCGCTGATCGTGGTGTGCCGGGAGCCGAATCGCTCCAATGAGCTCGTTGACCTCGCCGGGATCTACATCGCCTTCTTGAGAGACGCTCAAACCCCTGATGGGGGATTCCACAACCGTCGTGACCGGGATGGGTCGTGGACCGATGATCTCGGCCCCGACGATTCGCAGGGACGGGCCATCTGGGCCGCGGGTACGGCCGCCAACAGGGGACCAGCATCGTGGATCCGATGGGAGGGGCTCGAGCTCTTCGATCGCAATGGCGCGTTTGATACCCGATCGCCCCGAGCGACATCGTTTGCGATGTTGGGAGCGGCTGAGATCCTCGAGGCGTCCGGCGATCACTCGCTCGCCCTCCGGATCTTGAGAGAGGGATCCGAGAGGATCCGTCCCAGTGGCAATGTCGACTGGCCATGGCCTGAGGACCGGCTCGCCTATGACAACGCCCGGATTCCCGAGGCGCTCATCGCGGCCGGTGACCGTCTGTCGGACGATCGGCTCCTCGGCGAAGGTCTTCGTCTTCTCGAATGGCTGCTGGCGACCGAGACCCGCGACGGTCACTTCAGCTTTGCCCCGGTCGGTGGATGGGGTCCGGGCGAGCCCCGGCCCGGTTTCGACCAACAACCACTGGAGGCGGCGGCGATGGCCGACGCCTGCGCCCGGGCCTGGTTGATCACCGGTGACGACACATGGATGGAACGGGTCGACTTGGCGGCCAGGTGGTTCATGGGAGTCAACGACACCGGCGCAGCCCTCTACGACGTGCGTACCGGAGGAGGACGTGACGGCCTCACCCGAGAAGGGACCAATCAGAACCAGGGGGCAGAGTCCACTCTCGCCGCCCTCGGTGCGCTTCAACAGGCGAGATCGGTCGCCTGACCCAACCACCAGAAATGGTCCCTGGACTGGGCTCTCCCAAGCCCTACTCTCTGCACCGACCTCGAGTGGTCGCCCCAGCACACGGCGATCGAGAGCAGGCGACCCGCCGTATGGACCCCATCCCAATCACTCATACGAACGCACGATTCACCCCCGACGCTGGTCGGGTGATAACCAAGCCTTTCCTCCCCGGAGAGCAGATTTTCCCCGACGGGCACTCCCGCGCGCAACGCCTGATCGAGCGGGTGTTGGCGATGTCGGATTCGGAGGTGACGACGACCCTGGAGGCGACATGGGATCTCTTCTCGGATCGACATTTTGGGTTGAAAGCGACCCTCCAGCGTCACTACAGCATCGTCGCCGATGCGATCGAGGGCCGCGACGCTCTCAGCTCGGAACGACAGCTTCTGATCGGGGCCTACTTCACTCATGAGTACTCGATTGAAGGCGCCTCCCTGGGCAACCCCTCCATGGTTCCTGCACCCGATCAGACCGGTCTGGCTGAGGGAGAGCAACGCTTCATCATGAGCTTGAGAGCGATCGGCGAGGGCCATCTCTCAGCGATCGAATTCCGATCGGGTGTGATCGACGCCGAGGCCAACATAACCATCGACGATTTGAGCCGATTCACCACCACCGGGAGCCGGCGCTCCGCTCAATACCATAAGCACCTTTTCCGGGCGAAACTCGAAGAGATGGGGGTCCTCAACGAGATCGCGGGCCTGATACTGGACCCACTCCCCGAGCGGTTCTCGCTCGACGAGATCAATGCAGCCCTGGCCCGACTCAGCCATGAGGTCGACTACTCGACGGCATTCGAAACCGCCAAGTCAATCCACTGGCTGGCCTCATCCAATTACGCCCTCACCTTCGACGAGGGATACCCGATTTCGGAAAGGGTGATCTTCCCGGCCGGCCCGACGGAGAGCCGGGGCATGGAGGATGCCCGCTTCGTTCGCTTCGTCGCCGACGACGGTTCGGTCACCTATTACGCCACCTACACCGCATTCGACGGTTTTCGGATCCTTCCCCAGCTGATCGAGACCACGGACTTCCTCGTCTTCAACATCGCGACCCTGCTCGGGATCGGTGCGCGCAACAAGGGCATTGCATTGTTCCCGAAGATGATTGACGGCCGATACGCCGCTCTTTCCCGCCAGGACAACGAGAACAACTACTTGATGCTCTCCGACGACGTTCGGATTTGGGAAGGGGCAGACAAGATCCAGGTTCCAAAGAGACCATGGGAGTTGATGCAGCTCGGAAATTGCGGATCGCCCTTGGAAACTGAAGCCGGATGGCTGGTCATCACCCATGGAGTTGGGCCTCTCCGCCAATATGCCCTCGGCGCCATCCTCCTCGATGCAACCGATCCCCGTCGGGTAATCGGTCATCTCTTCGATCCGCTGATGGTCCCCACCGAGGAGGAACGCGACGGGTACGTGCCCAACGTCGTCTACTCGTGCGGGAGCATGATCCATGGTGAGAACCTGGTCATTCCCTACGGGTACTCCGACTACGGATCCCGGATCGCCCTGGTGCCGCTCGACGAGCTCCTCACCAGGTTGACCACAAGCTGAGCTCAGCTGCGCCCTAGGGAATGGGCTTCCATCACTTGGTGATACAAGGCGACGTATTCGTCGACCATCCGGCCGGCCTCGAACCGGGTCTCAACCGAAGCACGGATCCCGGCCCGATCGATGCTCTCCGAAGCCTCAACCGCGGTCACCGCCTCTTCCACTGATTGCACGAGGAACCCGCCTTCGCCGTGGCGGATGATCTCGGGCATCGAACCACGGGGATAGGCGATGACCGGAGTCCCGGTCGCCATGGCTTCCACCACGCTGAATCCGAAGGGCTCTTCGAAACTGATGAGATGAAGCAGGGCCCTGGCCCCGCCGAGCAACCCACCCCGGATCTCAGGCCCTACCGGCCCCATATAGGTGACCCGCTCCCCATCGACCCGGGGCCCCACCAGACGGTCGAAATAGTCCTGGTCCTGAATGATCCCGGCGATGACCAGGGGGAGTCCCGCCGCAGCGGACACATCGATCGCCTCCGCAGTGCCCTTCTCGGGGTGGATTCTGCCGAAGAACAAGAGGTAGTCACCTGGGTGGGGATGCAACTCAAAGTCATCCATTTCGATCCCGTGGTGGATGGTCGCCACATAATCCAGGCTCGGATGGCGGTCCGATTCGCTGATCGCCACGTAGTACCCACGATCGTTGTACTTCTGATAGACCGGCACGATTCGCCCCGACGAGAATCCGTGGATCGTGGTGAGCACCGGGGTGTCGACGAGACCGCTGTAGGTGAGCGGCATGAAGTCGAAGCTGTTGTGGATCAAATCGAACTCAGCGGCCCGCTCGAAGACTGCCGAAATGTGGAGGCCTTCACACACCTTGGGATCGAGACTCGGGTCTTCGGAGTAACCGGTAGGCACCGTCCCCACCAGTTGGGCTTCGGTGACCGAGTCGGCGGTGGCAAAGAGGGTGACGTCGACCCCCCGGCGCACCAAGCCCTCGGTCAGTAGCGATACGAACTGCTCCCACGGTCCGTAGTGACGGGGAGGAACCCGCCATGAGATCGGCGCCAGGACCGCCACCCGCAATTGCTCCAAGCTCGACATCTCAATCGAGAGTAACGACCCCGGTCGGGGTGCCCCCCTCGCCCGACCTTCGGTCGTGCGGTCCCGTTTCTCCCCCCTCGCCCGACCTTCGGTCGTGCGGTCCCCCCGCTCCGCAGGGGGACAACCTGGGCTGTCC
>JALYNX010000036.1 GCA_030772935.1 Actinomycetota bacterium
CCCCCCCCACTTCCTGGGTGTCCTCGATCCGGGTCCCGGGTACCAGGAGCACCGGCAGGTGGGATCTGTCGATGACCCGCGCCGAAACGCTGCGCCATGCCTCCTCGGTGAACAGTCTCCGGGTGGCGCCCATCATCACCAACTCGGCGCCGACGTCCTCGGCGGTCTTGATGATCGCCTCGGCGGGATCGTCTCCTTCCACAAACCGGACCTCGGCTGTCATCCCTGCCGCCTGCAGCGCGGCGACGATCGGCTCCACGGCACGCAATCCGCGTTCCTCCAGATAGCGGGCGGCTTTGGCTTCGGCGTCGGATGACTCGATCGGGGAGTCGTCGAGAAACGATCGGCGAACATCGTCGTCGAGGGCCTCGAGAAACGACCTGGGGACCCGGACCACGGTCATCACCGTGACCTGGCCATCCTCGGACCGAAGACGGTCGCACAAATCTGCCACGGGTGCCGAAGGAAGGACCCCGGTCGTGGCGATCAGGATGCGCACGTGGCGGAGATTAGGGTGTCGAATCCGGTCGTGTCGTTGCGAGAGTCATGGACCCAGAGCTGCTGAACAAGGTGACATGGAAGATCCCCAACGCCCTGGCGCTGATCGGATCGGCTTCTGATGGGGAGTGGAACGGCATGACCGCCTCGTGGATCACCCAGGTCTCCATGGACCCAGTCCTGATCGGCGTTGGTATCGACAACAAGGCGGTCACCCATCGGCTGATCACTGCCTCCGGGGTGTTCAGTGTCAATCTGTGGTCGCCCGAGGACACCAGGGTCTTCGTCAAGTTCTCCAAACCTGCGATCCGCGAGGGCGACACTCTCAACGGTCGTGTGGTTCGTCTCGGCGGCGCCGGCGCGCCCATCTTCGAGGACTCGGTCGCGTGGATGGAGTGTGAAGTGCGGAACGCGATCGATTTCGGGACCCACACCTTCTTCGTCGGAGAGATCGTGGACGCCAGCGTCACCGACGACGAGGAGAGGGTGGCTTCGATCTCGGACACCAGGATGAAATACGGTGGCGTGAAGAGAGGCGGTCACTGACAAATGGAGGTCTCGGTTGAGGGCAAAGTGGCCTTGGTCACCGGGGCGAGCCGGGGAATCGGCCTGGCCACGGCCCTCGAGCTCGCCAATAGCGGGGCAGTCGGAGTGACCATCACTTCCCGCAAGCTCGAGAACATCGAAGCCGCGGCGGCGGAGTTGGTCGCGGCGGGCGTCGATCCCGATCGACTTCTCGCACTGCCCTCGAGGTCGGACTCCGAGGAGTCGGCTGACGACGCTGTCACCAGGACGGTCGAGCGTTTCGGCTCCTGCGACATCTTGATCAACAACGCGGGGACCAATCCCTCGGCGGGCCCGCTGATGGAGGTCGACCTCGGCGCCCTGGACAAGACATGGGCGGTGAATATGCGGGCGCCTCTGCTCTGGGTGCGGGCTGCGTATCGTGCCTCGATGGCGAAGAGTGGAGGGTCGGTCGTAAATGTGGCGTCGATAGGGGGCCTGCGCCCGAGCCCGATCACAGGTGCCTACAACATCTCCAAGGCCGGCCTCGTTCACATGACGCGTCAGCTTGCCCTCGAGCTGGCCCCCGAGATCCGGGTGAATGCCGTTGCCCCTGCGGTGGTCAAGACCAGGCTCTCCGAGATGCTGTGGGCAGACGAGCCCAGTGCGGCCCGCATGCACCCCCTCGGACGTCTCGGAACACCCGAGGACGTGGCCCGGGCCATCGTGTTCCTCGCCTCCGACGCCGCCGATTGGATGACCGGCGTGATTCTGCCCGTTGACGGGGGTATGACCGAAGCCTCATCCTCCGGCATAGCCTGATTCGAGACCCGTGAGCCACTCCAACCCCGATCCAGCCCTCGCCCTTCGCTATCTCGTCGGCGATGATCCGGATGAGGCGTTGTTCGGCGAGGCCCGCCGGCTCCGCGACCAGGCGCACGGGCGAACCATTACCTACAGCCGCAAGGTTTTCATTCCTCTGACCACCCTCTGTCGGGACCACTGCACCTATTGCACCTTTGCCAAGCCACCAGGCGCCGGTGGCACGTACCTCGAGCCCGACGAAGTGCTTGCGGTGGCCCGGGCCGGGGATGAGGCCGGGTGCACCGAGGCCCTCTTCACCCTTGGTGACCGGCCGGAGGATCGCTGGCCACAGGCGATGGAGTTCCTCGCCGGCAAGGGTGTGGCGACCACCATCGAATACGTGGCCGAAATGTCAGCATTGGTCAGGTCGGAGACTTCGCTGTACCCACATGCCAACCCGGGTCTGATGGGGGACTCCGAGATGAGGCTGCTGCGGCCCACCAACCCATCGATGGGACTCATGTTGGAGAACATCTCTCCACGGCTCATGGAGCCCGGTATGCCTCATCACAACTGCCCCGACAAGGAACCGGGGCTCCGGGTGGCGACCATTGAGGCAGCGGGGAGGAACAAGGTCCCATTCACCACCGGGATCCTGGTCGGGATCGGTGAAACGCCTCAGGAGATCGTCGACTCTCTGTTTGCG
>JALYNX010000037.1 GCA_030772935.1 Actinomycetota bacterium
GCCGAAGCTAACCTATCCACTTAACCTTCCAGCACCGGGCAGGCGTCACAGCGTATACATCGTCTTGCGACTTCGCACGCTGCTGTGTTTTTGGTAAACAGTCGCTTGGGTCTGGTCACTGCGGCCCCCTCAAGCTCGAGGACGCGAAGTCCTTTCACCTTACCGGGGCGCTCCTTCTCCCGAAGTTACGGAGCTATTTTGCCGAATTCCTTAACCAGAGTTAACTCGCTCGCCTTGGTATTCTCTACCTGTCCACCTGTGTCGGTTTGGGGTACGGGCACCCTGAGTGCTCGCTAGAAGCTTTTCTTGGAGGTATGGCATCAACGGCTTCGCCTGAATCGGCTCGGCATCACGTCTCGGCTTTATGAGGTCCGGATTTGCCTAGACCTCGCCCACACGCTTACCCCGGGAACAACCATCGCCCGGGTCCGTTTAGCCTTCCCCGTCACTCCATCGCTGACCTAGTACTGGCTGGGTTGGTAGGCCCCGAAGGGCTTTCCTTAGCAAACCAGATTCGGCCTGGGCGCACGCAGAGTGGTACCGGAATATCAACCGGTCGTCCATCGACTACGCCTCTCGGCCTCGCCTTAGGTCCCGACTTACCCTGGGCGGACGAACCTTCCCCAGGAACCCTTGGACATTCGGCGGAAGAGATTCTCACTCTTCATTCGCTACTCATGCCGGCATTCGCACTCGTGTAGCCTCCACGGCTGGCTTCCGCCGCCGCTTCACTGGCAACACGACGCTCCCCTACCGATCCAGCAAAAGCTGGATCCCGTAGCTTCGGCGGTGTACTTGAGCCCCGTTACATCTTCCGCGCGGAATCACTCGACCAGTGAGCTGTTACGCACTCTTTAAATGGTGGCTGCTTCTAAGCCAACATACTGGCTGTTTGAGCAACTCCACATCGTTTCCCACTTAGTACACACTTGGGGGCCTTAGCTGACGATCTGGGCTGTTTCCCTTTCGACCACGAAACTTATCTCCCGTAGTCTGACTGCCGTACTTGGCGTATTGAGATTCGGAGTTTGACTGAATGCGGTAAGCTTGTAGGCCCCCTAGTCCAATCAGTGCTCTACCCCCAATACGGAACGTACGACGCTAGCCCTAAAGCTATTTCGGGGAGAACCAGCTATCGCCGAGTTTGTTTGGCCTTTCACCCCTATCCACAGGTCATCCCCCAAGTTTTCAACCTTGGTGGGTTCGGGCCTTCACGAGGTCTTACCCTCGCTTCACCCTGCCCATGGATAGATCACTCGGCTTCGGGTCTACGGCATGCGACTAGGCGCCCTATTAAGACTCGCTTTCGCTTCGACTACGGCTCACACCTTAATCTTGCCACATACCGGTAACTCGCCGGCTCATTCTTCAAAAGGCAGGCAGTCAGGATCCGAAGATCCCTCCTACTGCTTGTAAGTCAACGGTTTCAGGTACTATTTCACTCCCCTCGCCGGGGTTCTTTTCACCTTTCCCTCACGGTACTTGTCCGCTATCGGTCGCTAGAAAGTACTTAGCCTTACGAGGTGGTACTCGCAGATTCACACGGAATATCCTCCGTGATACTTGGGAACACCAATCTGAAGGTTGGTCGGTTTTCGTCTAAAGGGCTGTTACCTTCTGCGGCCCAGCTTTCCATCTGGGTTCGACTAACCGCCATCTTTGTAACTTCAGCTCGATGCCGGTGCATCGAGGCATAGGTCCCACGACCCCTATACAGCAACACCACCGGGCTATCACACTGCATAGGTTTAGGCTCATCCCGTTTCGCTCGCCACTACTCAGGGAGTCGCTGTTGCTTTCTTTTCCTCAGAGTACTGAGATGTTTCAGTTCCCCTGGTTACCTCACCTGGCCCTATATATTCAGACCAGAGTGACTGGGCATGACCCCAGCCGGGTTTCCCCATTCGGACATCCTCGGATCGACGCTTGCTTGACAGCTTCCCGAGGCTTTTCGCAGCCTGCCACGTCCTTCATCGGCTTCTAGCGCCAAGGCATTCACCGTTGACTCTTAGTAGCTTGGATATAAGAGAATCCAAGACAACGTGCTCGCTATGCAGTTCTCAAGTTGCCAGTGAAGGCGTTCGACCTCGGAGGTCATGAACTCCTTCACAACTGAACAATGTGCCCGATCTGTGGTTCGAAGGCTCGAGGGGCTCATCCAAGCTTCTCCTACCGCGAACGGTCTGAGCTTGCTTGTTCCACCCCATATGGGTCTTCGAAGTTTGAAGCGAATAGCCAGCAGATCAACTAGAAGCTGGAAACCGGACAATCAAGCCGGTTTCGTTAACGCTCCTTAGAAAGGAGGTGATCCAGCCGCACGTTCCCGTACGGCTACCTTGTTACGACTTAGTCCCAATTACCGACCCCACCTTCGGCAGCTCCCTCCCTAAAAGGGTTAGGCCACTGACTTCGGGTGTTGCCGACTTTCGTGACTTGACGGGCGGTGTGTACAATCCCCGAGAACGCATTCACCGCGGCTTTGCTGATCCACGATTACTAGCGACTCCGACTTCATGGAGTCGAGTTGCAGACTCCAATCCGAACTGAGGCCGGCTTTGTGGGATTCGCTCACCCTCGCGGGATCGCAGCCCGTTGTACCGACCATTGTAGCATGCGTGCAGCCCTGGATATAAGGGGCATGATGACTTGACGTCGTCCTCACCTTCCTCCGAGTTATCCCCGGCAGTCTCCTATGAGTCCCCGGCCGAACCGCTGGCAACATAGGACAAGGGTTGCGCTCGTTGCGGGACTTAACCCAACATCTCACGACACGAGCTGACGACAGCCATGCACCACCTGTCATGGGCCCTTTCGGACACCGTGTTTCCACGGCTTTTCCCATGATGTCAAACCCAGGTAAGGTTCTTCGGGTTGCATCGAATTAAGCCGCATGCTCCGCCGCTTGTGCGGGGACCCGTCAATTCCTTTGAGTTTTAGCCTTGCGGCCGTACTCCCCAGGCGGGACACTTAATGCGTTAGCTTCGGCACGGCAGTCGTTGATCAGACCGCCACACCTAGTGTCCAACGTTTACAGCGTGGACTACCAGGGTATCTAATCCTGTTTGCTCCCCACGCTTTCGCTCCTCAGCGTCAGTACCGGCCCAGAGAACCGCCTTCGCTACTGGTGTTCCTCCCGATATCTGCGCATTTCACCGCTACACCGGGAATTCCATTCTCCTCTACCGGACTCGAGTCACAGCAGTTTCGACTGCAATTCCGAGGTTGAGCCTCGGACTTTCACAAACGACTTGCTGAACCGCCTACGAGCTCTTTACGCCCAATGATTCCGGACAACGCTCGCCCCCTACGTATTACCGCGGCTGCTGGCACGTAGTTGGCCGGGGCTTCTTTTGGAGGTACCGTCAATTTCGTCCCTCCTGAAAGGGGTTTACAACCCGAAGGCCTTCATCCCCCACGCGGCGTCGCTGCGTCAGGCTTTCGCCCATTGCGCAAGATTCCCTGCTGCTGCCTCCCGTAGGAGTCTGGGCCGTGTCTCAGTCCCAGTGTGGCTGATCGTCCTCTCAGACCAGCTACTCGTCGATGCCTTGGTAGGCCGTTACCCCACCAACTAGCTGATAAGCCGCGAGCCCATCCCACAGCGTTAAGGCATTTCCTCAAAGAGCCATGTGGTTCCATGAGGATATCCGGTATTAATCCAAGTTTCCCTGGGCTATCCCGGTCTGTGGGGCAGGTTGCTCACGTGTTACTCACCCGTTCGCCGCTCCGTCATACCGATGGGTTACCCCTCCGGTGTGCGTCGCTCGACTTGCATGCATTAGGCGCGCCGCCAGCGTTCGTCCTGAGCCAGGATCAAACTCTCCAACGTACATTCACGGGCTCCGTCCAAAGACGGTGCCCACTCCTGTCAGTCTGAGTTTGCAATTGGGTCTCGGGTCTGTGAGAGACCCGAGAGCTTCGATTGCTGCAAAATGCCTGCCACCAGGTCGACGAATCGACAGAATGGCAAGCGCTTGCTGGCTTTTGGCACATTGTTCAGTTGTCAAGGAGCCCAAAGCTCCCACACCGTGGTGTCAGGCAGGCCGACGATCGCTCAGGATCGCTGCCCCGATACATACGTCAATCGCGTTGGACGCGAGACAAGCCCCTCACCGGGTGGTGGGGGACCCAGGAAGTTTTTCCCGGGCCGGACGTCGAATAGTAACGACATCCGAAATCTAGTCAAGTTCAATCGGAAAGACGGACGAACCGGCGTTTTCCCACCTTGAGAACCCGCCCCGCAAGGGCGTTTCTGGCCATTTCACCGTCCTCGACGACCTCCCCGTCGAGTCTGACCGCTCCCTGTGCCAACAGCCGACGTGCCTCCGAGCCCGATTCCCCCGAGACATCACGCACCAGGGAGGACATCTGGACGGTTTCCCCCGCCGGCAACGAGAAATCCTCGATCTCGTCGGGTGTTCCCCCGTGTCGGAATACCTGGTCGAATCCCGCCTCCGCCTCGGCCGCCGCGTCGTCACCCCAATACAAGGCGGTCACGGCCCGCGCCAGCCCGCGTTTGGTCTCCCCGGGATGGAGATCCCCACTGGCGAGACCCGCCTCGATGCGGTCAACCTCCTCCGGGTCTAAATCCGCGGCCAACCGGAACCACTCCGGCATCACATCGTCAGGGATGCTCATGGTCTTGCCGAACATCTCGCCGGGCTCGTCCTCGACCCCGATGTAGTTGCCGAGCGACTGCGACATCTTCTTGGAGCCGTCAGTGCCGACCAACAACGGCATGGTCAAGGCAACTTGTGGCTCCTGTCCGTAGCGCTCCTGAACGACCCTTCCCATCATCAGGTTCCACAGCTGGTCGCTCCCACCCAACTCAACATCGGCCTCTACTGCTACTGAGTCGTAGCCCTGGAGCAATGGGTAGAGGAATTCCATCACCGAGATCGGATTGCCTTCCTGGTATCGGTTGGCGAAGTCGGAGCGTTCCAACATCTGGGCGACGGTGGCTGACGAGGTCAGCTCCAGGAGCCCGCCCATGTCGAGAGCCCCCAGCCATTCTGAGTTGCGACGGATCTCGAGCCGATCATCGAGGAGGACCTTGCGGAACTGACCGAGCACGTTCTCGGCGAAGCCGTCGACCTCCTCGGCGCTGAGACGTTTCCGGGTGTCGCTCCGCAACGAGGGATCGCCGACCCGGGCAGTGAAGTCGCCCACGATCAGGACTGCGGTGTGACCCATCTCCTGAAAATGCCTGAGCTTGCGAAGCACCACCGCCCAGCCCAGCGTGACCGAAGGGGCGGTCGGGTCCAGCCCCAGTTTGACCCGAAGCTGGCGTCCGCTCTCCAACTTCTCAATCAACTCATCCTCAGGGACGACCTTGTCGGCATGACGGAGAAGACGAGGCAGTTGCTCAGCGGGGGTCATGGTCGATGCGAGGGTAAACCAACGAGGGCCGGGGCTTAGCTTCCGTTGCCCGAGGAGGTGGCGGCGATGAAGCGCCACGGGAGATCCCGAGCCTTCGAGATCCCGACCCGGGGCGTCGCCAGCACCATCTCTGGCGGTGACCCGTTCTCGAGGCGAAGGGCGGAGCCCGGCGCAAGGAGGTTGATCCCGTCGTGGGAGCCCTCGATTCCCAAGGCCTGGCACAGTTTCCCGGGCCCGTTCGCCAGCTGGTCATCACGCCCGCGGCGGGCACGGGCGGTGGCCACGCCGTCGATCACCTCTCCACCCCGAAACAGGATCGCCCAACCGGTGCCTGCCGGCCCGGTGGAGACATTCGCACACCAGTGCACCCCATATGACCGGTACACATAGAGGGTGCCCGGGGACTCGAACATCGATCCGTTGCGACCGGTCTTGCCTCTGAAGGCATGGGACGCCGGGTCGTCCTCGCCCCGGTAGGCCTCGACCTCGTTGATCTTCACGGCCACAGGGGAAGATCCCAGCTCCGACACCAGGACCGCTCCCAGAAGACGGGGAGCAGAAACCTCAGGTGGTTCTTGGAGTTGGCTGACCAGGTCCACGGTGTGCAGACTCAGGCGCCCCGGAGCTGGGCCCCAATAGCGCGCCCCGCTTCAATCATCGCTTCGCGCACCGGCGAAACCTCTTCGTTGGTGAGGGTGTGATCGGGAGCCCGGAGCCGATATCGAATTGCAACCGCTCGCTCTCCCTCCCCCATCCCGGCACCCTTGAACTCGTCGAACACGTGGGCCGACTCCACCAGGCCGCTGCCGGCATCGACGGTGGCTACCAGCACCCCTGACACCGGATTGTCAGCCGCCAGAAGAAACGACAGATCGAAATCGACAGGCGGGTAGACCGACGGTGACTCGGCCTCACGCAGCGGCAGGGGCTCCAGCAGCGGATTGAGATCCAACTCGGCAACGGCTACCCGGCCTGGGATCTCATACGCTTGGGAGACCGTCGGGCTCAACTCTCCGACATGGCCGATCGGCACCCCTTTGAGCGAGACAGCTGCGGTGCGGCCCGGGTGGTAGCCAGCGGGGGTCGCTGGCGCCAGCTGGAAGCCCTCGAGCCCGAGCACCGAGGCAACGTGACGGAACAGGGCGATCGAGACCCGGCCATCGGCCATGAGTCCCGGCTCGCCAAGAATGGCCAAACCGATGGGTCCCGCCGCCACCCAGGCAAGCCGGTCGACCTGCTCGGGGAGTCGCGGGTCCTCTTGTGCCGGCCGGGCCGCAAACACTCGGCCGGTCTCGAATAGGGCTACCGACGAGGCGCCACGAGAGAAGTTGAACCTGACGGCGTTGAGAAGGCTGGGCAGCATCGTGGGGCGCAGCCGCCCTTCGACATCTCGGAGGGGGTTGGTGACCTGCAACACCTCACCCAGCTGAACTCCGAGCCGCAAGAGGTCGTTCTCTCCCACAAACGGCAACGTCACCGCCTGACTGAGCCCGACATCAACCAGAGCTCGGTGCAGCACCCGCAAACGCTTCTGTTCGGCGGTAAGCCCCCCGACCGGGCCGATGGGCACGGTGGCGGCGAACTTATCGAAACCGTGGATCCTGGCGACCTCTTCGACAAGGTCGGCCGGGCGGGTGACATCCGGCCGGAACGTCGGAACCACTACCTGCAGCGGGTCCTCACCTTTGACGGCCATCCCCAGGCGGGTGAGGATGCCAATCACCTCGTCGCGGGTGAACCCCTCCCCCAAGAGACGGGTCACCTCTGCAAGTGCGAGCTGGACCGTCATTGGCTCGACTGCCGTCCCGACCACATCGAGGGCGGGCTCCGGAACCTCGCCACCCGCCAGCTCCACCACCATGGCGGTGGCGCGGCGATTCGCCTCAACCGCGAGGTTGGGGTCAACACCCCTCTCGAAACGCGTCGATGCCTCGGAGCGCAGGTTATGCCGACGAGACATGTACATGATCGTGGGCGGGTCCCACGAGGCCGCCTCCATCAGCACGTTGACGGTCTCGGAGGAGACTTCAGACCGGGCGCCACCCATCGTTCCTGACATCGAAGTCGGGCCGTCGTCGTCGTAGATGATGAGGTCCTCCTCACCCAGGACCCTGGTTTCACCGTCGAGAGTGGCCAACTCCTCGCCGGCGACCGCACGTTTGACAACCAGACGCCGCCCAGCAATCGAATCGGCGTCGAAGGCGTGCAAGGGGTGGCCGAGCTCCAACATCACGTAGTTGGTGACGTCGACGACGTTGGAGATCGCCCTCATCCCGGCCTTGGCCAATCGATGTCTGACCCAGAGTGGCGACTGCCCCATCGTCACCCCGCGTATCTCCCGTGCGGTGAAGCGACGGCATCCCACCGGGTCTCCCAATTCGACGACTATCTCCGGGGCGCCGGCGACGGTCTTCAGCACACGCTCCGGGATCCTGTGGTCGATTCCGAGATAGGCGCCCAAGTCGCGAGCCAGCCCCAGCAGTGACATCGCATCGGGGCGATTCGGGGTGATGTTGAGGTCGAAGACGATGTCCGGCAGCTCTACGAGCTCGGAGAAGTCGATCCCCAGCTCCGGCTCCCCGTCGAGCACGAGGATCCCGGTGTGGTCGTCTCCAAGCCCCAGCTCCCGGTCAGAGCAGATCATTCCATTCGAGTCGACGCCTCGGATCGTCCGACGCCCGATCTCGAAGTCCCCCGGGAGGACAGCGCCGGGCCTGGCCACCGCCACGTAGGCGCCGGTGTCGAAGTTCCATGCCCCACAGATGATCTGTTCAGGACCGTTGCCGACGTCGACCTGGCAGACCCGGATCTTGTCGGCGTCGGGATGGGCCGCGATTTCGACCACCTTGCCCACCACAACGCCCGACCAGCCGATGTCGAGGAGCTCGTACCCCTCCACCTCATGACCGACCATGGCGATGACGCCGGCCAACTCGGAGGGAGACAGCTCCGGGAGCGTGATGAATTCCGCAAGCCAGCTCAGCGGGACCTTCACGCGAACTGCCTCAGGAAACGAAGGTCATTGTCTACGAAATGCCTGATGTCGTTGATTCCGTGCCGCACCATGGCCAGACGTTCGACCCCCATCCCAAAGGCGAAACCGGAGAACTGCGACGGGTCGTATCCGACCGCCTCGAACACGTTGGGATCGACCAGCCCACACCCCAGCATCTCGAGATAGCCGGCGCCTCCACAGACCCGGCACGATGACTCCCCGCCGTCGCAGGCGAAACATGAGACATCGAGCTCGGCGCTCGGTTCGGTGAACGGGAAGAAGTGGGGTCGTAGCCGAACTGTCGTCTTGGGACCGAAGAATTCCTTCGCAAAGTGGGAAAGCGTCCCTTTGAGATCTGAGAACGTGATCGAGTCGTCTACAGCGAGGCCTTCGATCTGATGAAAGACGGGCAGGTGGGTGGCGTCGATGGTGTCGGTGCGGTAGACCTTTCCGGGCACCACGACGTAGACCGGGGGCTGGTTCTGCTGCATCCAACGAACCTGGCTCGGGGAGGTCTGAGTCCGCAGCAGGAGCTCGTCGGCCGGATCCCCGTAGTCGAGGTACATGGTGTCCGATTCGAGCCGGCTGGGATGGGTGGGAGGGGTGTTGAGCGCGTCGAAGTTGTACCAGCCCAACTCCGCTTCGGGTCCGGCGGCGACGCGGTAGCCGAGGCCCACGAAGATGTCGACCACCTCGTCGATGGTCAACTGGATCAAATGCAGAGAGCCGCGGGGAAAACTGACCGCCTCGAGGGTCACGTCGATTCTGTCACCCGTGAGACGGTGCTGCTCATCCAGCAGAGCAAGTGCGACCCGGCGCTGGGCGATCAAACCCTCCATTTGCGTGGTGGCCTCGTTGAGACGGGCGCCGACCACTGGGCGTTGCGACGGATCCATGCCCCCCATCGCCCGTCGCAACGTGCCGACTGCGGAATTCTTGCCGAGAAGGGAGCTTTCGATCCTGTCCAGCTCGTCGACCGTTTCTGCGCCGTCGACTATGGCGGCGGCTCCTGAAAGAGCTTCTTCCAGCTCCGCGATCACATCCATGTCGGCGGCAGGGTAGGGCGCTCGCTATCGCTCGCCGTACTTACTGCGCGGTACTTGGTACTTGGACAGTTCGTACACCACGATTGCAGATGCCACCGCGGCGTTGAGACTCTCGACGCCTCCCGGCATGGGGATGGTGACCCGGATACTGGCCATGGCAATCACTTCCTCGGGGAGACCAGACGCCTCGTCGCCGATCAATACCGCATACCGGGCCTCGGCCAGGTCGGACGGCGCTTGCCCTCCGTCAACCACCGTGGCCAACGTCTGGTATCCCAGGTCCTCGAGCTGGGCCAACGAGTCGACGGGCATCACCCCGGTTCGGAAATGGGCTCCTGCTCCCGCTCGGAGCACCTTTGGCGCCCAGGGGTCGGCCGTTCCCTCGGTGTGGCCGAAAGACCAGCCGAAACCGGCCGCGGTCCGAATCATGGTTCCGACATTCCCCGGGTCACCGACCCCCCAGGCCACCACGGCGCCGGACTGCGCGGGGCTCGAAGGTCCGGGGATCTCGATCACCGCAACCGGGCCCCGGGGGTTCTTGGTGCCCGCCACCCGGGCCAGCCCGCCCTCGTCGACAAGTACCAGGTCGATGTGCCGGGAAGCCGCCAGCGCCTTGGATGCTTCGTCGTTCTCGAGTGCGAACAAGGACAAGGGGATCACCTCGGCGGATAGCGCCTCCGCGAGGAGATGTGGGCCCTCGATCAAGGTCAGACCCCGATCTTTTCGGTCCCGAGCGCGATGGAGCCGGGCCGCCTCCACCACCTGGCGGTTCTTGTGGCTGCGGACCGGCATCAATCTCGCCTCCCGGCGGCGTCAGCTCTGCTTGGAGGCCTCGACGAGTTGGGCGAATGCACCGGGATCGTTCACCGCCATCTCGGCGAGCATCTTCCGGTCGACTTCGATCTCGTTTGCCTTCAAGCCGGCGATCAACTGGTTGTAGGTGGTCCCGTTCTGTCGGGCGGCCGCGTTGATGCGGGCGATCCACAGACGACGGAATTCACCCTTGCGGGCGCGACGGTCGCGATAGGCGTCCTGCATCGCATGCATGACCTGCTCGTTCGCGGTCCGGTATCGCCTGCTGCGGGCGCCTTTGTAGCCCTTGGCGCGGTCGAGGACTTTCTTGTGCCCCTTCTTGGCGTGAACCGCGCGCTTTACACGTGCCATCTTCTACCTCCTGGATCCTCAGCGACCGAGCAGCTTCTTGGCGGTCTTGGCGTCGCCGGGGGCGAGTTCGACCTGCCCCTTCCGGCGGCGAAAGACGTGCTTGCCCTTGGCCAGCTTGAGATGGCCGCGACCCGTCTGGCCTCTCATCATTTTGCCCGAGCCAGTGACTTTGATTCGCTTCTTGGCTCCGCTGTGGGTCTTCATCTTCGGCACAGCGCCCTCCTGTATTGGTTAAACCTCTTCGCTGCTCTCGGCGGCGGCCCTTGCCTTTTTCGCCGGGGCCAGCACCATCGTCATGCTCCGACCCTCGATCTTGGGCACCTGCTCCACGACGCTGACATCGCCCAACTCCTCTGCGAGACGATCGAGAAGATCCTTCCCGAACCCGGGGCGCTCCTGTTCCCTACCACGGAACCGAATTGTCACTTTGACCTTGTCCCCTTCGGCCAGGAAGTCTTTGGCCTTGCGCTTGGTTATGTCGAAGTCGTGATCGCCGATCCGCACTTTCATGCGGAGCTCTTTGATCGTGGTTCGTGTCTGCTTCTTTCGAGCTTCGCGTTGCTTGACGGACAACTCGTACTTGTACTTCCCGTAATCCATCAATCGGCACACCGGCGGTTTGGCGTTGGGTGCCACTTCGACGAGATCCAGATCGAGCTGCTCGGCTAGCCACAAGGCTTCATCGAGCTTCTTGACCCCGACCTGGGAGCCATCGGGTGCGACTACCCGCACCTCTTTCGCTCTAATCGCGCCGTTCACGCGGAGCTCGTTGGTGATGCTGTTACCTCCTGTTGAGTGCAAATGAAAAAGCAGCAAGCGAAAACTTGCTGCTTATGACCGGGGTAACCGATCTCGTAGACCACGGCTCGCCTCTCTCGTCGTCGTCCGGGCGGCCGGGTGGGGAAGCAGCAGCTTCCGCTCTTGCTATTGATTGTCCCTCCCAGGGTACCAGCGACCAAGGCCGTATCACCAGCCGGTGTCAGGACCCGCGCAGCTCTCGGATGGCGGTTGCGCCCAGAACCGCGGCCTCGGCGGCTTCAACGCCCTTGTTGGCCGCCCCCTCACCTGAGCGCTCGAGAGCCTGTCGATAGTCGTGTACGGCGAGGATGGCGTTGCCCACCGGCACGCCACTGTCCAGCGCGACCGCGGCGATTCCGGCCGTGGATTCCCGGACCACGATCTCGTAGTGATCGGTGTCACCCTTGACCACAGTGCCGATGGCGATCGCGGCGTCGCAACCGTTGTCGATCAGCGCCTTGATCGCAACTGGCAACTCAAGCGCACCGGGAACCCGGAGCACGGTGATCTCGGTGACTTCCATCTCGGCGAGACGGTCGAGTGCCCCCTGAAGAAGGCGATCGGTGACCCCCTGGTTCCAGCTGGCGACCCCGATGCCGACGTGGAGGCCGGTGCCGGACTTCGAGCCTTCGACGACCCGGATCATGCCCCGGTCCCCAGATCCATCTGATGGCCCAGACGACTCGCCTTGGTCCTGAGATAGTCCCGGTTCTCCTCGTTGGCCTCGATGGAGAGTGGGACCTGTTCCACGATCGATAGGCCATAGCCTTCGATGCCGGCCCGCTTGGTGGGGTTGTTGGTCATGAGGCGCATCGACCGCACGCCGAGGTCGTAGAGGATCTGGGCACCCACCCCATAGTCACGCGAATCCACGGGAAGCCCCAGATTCACGTTGGCGTCGACCGTGTCGAGCCCTTCGTCCTGAAGTCGGTAAGCGGCCAGCTTGTGAAGGAGGCCGATTCCTCTGCCCTCGTGGCCGCGTATGTAAAGGACCACCCCTCTCCCCTCGGCGGACACCCTGGCCAGGGCAAGATCCAGCTGGTCGCCGCAGTCACAGCGCAGGCTGCCAAAAACATCACCGGTGAGGCATTCGGAGTGGACCCGGGTCAGAACGTCCTGACCGTCACCAAGGTCACCCATCACCAGCGCGATGTGTTGTCGATCATCGATCAGGGAGCGAAAGCCGACTGCAGTGAATGTGCCATGCTCGGTCGGGATCCTGGCCTCGACCACCCTTTCAACAAGCTTCTCCCGCTGACGGCGAAACGCGATAAGGTCGGCGATGGTTCCCAGCAACAGCCCGTGCTGGTCGGCGAAGCGCTCCAGATCGTCGAGACGGGCCACGGTGCCGTCGTCGTTCATGATCTCCGCCAGCACCCCGGCCGGATACCTGCCGGCCAGTTCTGCAAGATCCACTGCGGCCTCGGTATGTCCGGCTCGCCTCAACACCCCACCCGGTTCGTACCTGAGGGGGTACATGTGACCGGGCCGGGCGAGATCCTCGGGCTTGGTCTCGGGGTCGATCACGGTTTGAATCGTCCTCCAGCGATCTGCTGCCGAAATCCCGGTCGTGGTTCCCTCACGGGAGTCGATAGAAACCGTGAACGCGGTCCGACGAACGTCGGTGTTGCGGGCGACCATCATTGGGAGGTCGAGCTCGTCGAGACGCTCGCCAATGACGGGCAGGCAGATGATCCCACTGGTGTGTCGGAGCATGAACCCGATCTGAGCCTGGGTCGCGGTGTCGGCGGCCAGGATGAGGTCGCCCTCGTTCTCGCGATCCTCGTCGTCGACCATGATGACCATTTCGCCTCTGGCGATTGCGGCCACGATCTCTTCGATTGGCGCAAAGCTCATGAGCCCGCTTCCAGGAGTCTCTCCACGTATTTGGCGATGATGTCCACTTCGAGGTTGACTGGGTCGCCTTCCTTGCGCAAGCCCAGAGTTGTGACATCGAGAGTGTGAGGGATCAGGGCCACCTCGAACTGATCGGATCCGACGGCTGCCACGGTGAGACTGACCCCATCCACTGTGATCGAGCCTTTCTCCACGATGAAACGAGCCAACTCCGAGGGAACATCGATTGTCAGGCGGCGGTCATCGCCCTCGTTGACCACCTGAACCACCGTGCCCACACCGTCGACATGCCCCTGCACGATGTGCCCGTCGAAGCGACCCTGGGCCAGCATCGGCCGTTCCAGGTTGACCGGGTCGCCAGGCTGAACCGTGCCAAGACTCGAACGTGCGAGTGTCTCATGGACGATCTCCACATCGATCCTCGATGCGTCGACCGCCACTGCGGTGAGACAGACTCCATTTACCGCGATCGAGTCGCCGACCATCAGGTCAGCGAGGGCTCCGGCTTCCAAGGTGAGACGTCTGACTCCTCCGTCATCTTCGACGTGGACGACCGAGCCTTTGTGGGCCACGATTCCCGTGAACATCTACTCGAACTCGATTCTCAGGTCTGATCCAACGTTGCGAACCTCCCGGATATTCACCTCGCGGGCCTCGGCCAGACTGGAGAACTCGCCTCCCAGCGGCCCGATCCCGGTGCCTCCCCCCATCTTGGCTGCCAGATAGAGGACTCCGCGAGTCACCACCCCGGCGCGCCACCAGGCGCCGGCCAGGCCCGACCCACCTTCGAGGAGGACATCCAACAATCCTCGATCGGCCAGCACCGAAGCGGTCTCGATGGGGTCGGGACGTTCGCCCTCCCCATCGACCACCACCACCTCCCCAGACGGCACGTCGCGAGGGCGGGTCGAAATCACCAGAGGATCCCGCGACCAGATTCGCGCCGCCTCTGGCAGGTCCCGGGCGCCGGCCACAATCACGGCCTTGGGTTGTCGTTCAACC
>JALYNX010000038.1 GCA_030772935.1 Actinomycetota bacterium
CCCCCCCCACCTTCTGTTTGTTCGCACTCGTGACGCTTTAGCATCCTCGCCATGCTCCAGGGCGGCGAGATCATCATCATCATCTTCCTGGCCCTCATTGTCCTGGGCCCGAAGCGTCTTCCAGAACTGGCTCAGAAACTCGGTCGCTGGACCTCGGAATTGCGCTCGGCCGCACGCGACATCCGGCGTGGCCTGGAGAACGAGGTAGCCGATCTCAAGGAGGTGGGCGAGGAGCTGAAGAGAACTGGCGGCGAGTTGAAGAAGCCGCTCGACGACCTCAAAGCACCTCTTGATGACATCAAGCGGGACATCAAGGATGCTGCGACCGGTCGGGTGGAGTGGACCGGGCCCAAGCCGGTCTCCGGCCCAACCCCCGAGGACGCCATGGCGGATCTCGAGGAGATGGAGAAGCGGGCCGAGGAAGAGGGCAGCGCGTGAGCGGCGACCAGCCGCAGTCCATCCTGGCCCATCTCGAAGAACTCCGGTGGCGAATTTTCAGGACCTTCATCGCGGTCGCCTTGGGCGGGGTTCTTGCCTTCGTGTTCGCCGATCAGTTGCGGACGATCCTGGAGGAACCATTCCATATCGCAGCTCCAGACTCGGCGTTCCAGGCTTTCGAGCCGGCTGAGGAGTTCGGGGTGCTGATGCGGATCGCGTTGTTCGGCGGGATTGTCCTTGCCAGTCCGGTGGTCCTCTACCAGATCTGGGCCTTCATCAACCCGGCTCTGACCAAGCGGGAGCGCAATTGGGCCTTCCCGGTGGTGACTTCACTGGTCGTTCTCTTTGTCGGGGGGGTGCTCTTCGGATACTGGACACTTCCCCGCGGGCTCCATTTCTTGCTCAACATCTTCGACGACGTCACCAACGACCTCCGCATCGGCTCCTACTACTCGTTCGCGCTCCGTTATCTGGTTGCGTTCGGGCTGGCTTTTCTCTACCCGGTGTTCCTGTTCGCGGCCGCGGCGGCAGGGGTGGTAACCGCCTCCCAGCTGGCCCGCGGGCGGAGATGGGCCATCCTGATAATTGTCTTCGCCGCGGCCCTGATCACGCCCAGTGGCGACGCCTTCACCCTGCTGGTGCTCTCGGTCCCGCTCTACGTGATGTACGAGGCGACCTACTGGTTGATCCGCCTGGTCCTCAAGAAATGAGCTCGGTACTCGACGCCTTCTGGAGTCAGTTGCCGTTCGCTCCCGATGAGTTTCAGATCGAGGCCGGAGAGGCGATCGCTGACGGACAGTCGGTGGTGGTGACAGCTCCAACCGGAGCAGGCAAGACCTTGGTCGCCGAGGCCGCGATCCATCTCGCGATCTCCGCCGGACGACGCGCCTTTTACACCACGCCGATCAAGGCGCTCTCCAATCAGAAGTATTCGGACCTCGTCGCCATCTATGGCTCGGAGCGAGTGGGACTGCTGACAGGTGACAACGTGGTCAATGGCGATGCCGCCATCGTTGTGATGACCACCGAGGTCCTGCGCAACATGATCTATGCCGACAGCACCCGGCTGGAGATGGTCGACATCGTGATCCTGGACGAGGTCCATTTTCTGCAGGATCGGACGAGGGGCGCGGTCTGGGAAGAGGTGATCATCCACTGCCCCCAACAGGTTCAGATGGTCTGTTTGTCGGCCACTGTCTCCAACAACCAGGAATTCGCGGCCTGGGTTGGGGAGCGCCGCGGCCCCACCAGGCTCATCGCCACCGATCACCGCCCGGTGCCCTTGGAGTCGATGTACATGATCAAGGACAAGATGGGCTCACAGACCCTCCATCTCATGCCCACGTTTGTCAAAAGGGACGGGCGCACCCGGCCCAACCCGCGAGTCGAGCACATGCTGGGGCTGGAGAGCGGCCGCCGGAGGAGATTCAAGACCCCGAGCCGGATCGAAACCGTTGAGCGCCTCGCCCAGGAGTCGATGCTCCCCGCGATCTACTTCATTTTCAGCAGAGCCGGCTGTGATGCGGCAACTCATCGTCTCCTCGATGCCGGGCTCAGGCTGACCGATGCCACCGAGCGGGCCGCAATCCGTGAGATCGCCGAAAAGCGAACCGAGCATCTCGGGGACGACGATCTCACGGTCCTCGGTTATGACCGGTGGCTGGCCGGCCTCGAAGCCGGGCTGGCGCCGCATCATGCCGGTCTGGTCCCCGCCTTCAAGGAAACCGTGGAGGAGTTGTTCGAGTCCGGTCTGCTCAAGGTCGTGTTTGCCACCGAAACCCTGGCGCTGGGAATCAACATGCCGGCTCGCACGGTGGTTCTGGAGAGCCTTTCCAAGTTCAACGGCGAGTCCCACGAGCTGATGCGACCGGGTGACTACACCCAACTGACGGGGAGAGCCGGAAGAAGGGGGATCGATGTCGAGGGCTACGGCGTGCTGCTCCACTCGCCCTTCGTCCGATTCGACCATGTCACCGAGGTGGCTTCGATCGGGTCGCATCCCCTCCGCTCCAGCTTCCGACCGACTTACAACATGACGGCCAACCTGGTGGCGAACTACGGCCAGGTCGAGGCGGAGGAGCTCCTGGAGGCTTCGTTCGCCAGTTTCCAGCGGGAAGGTGACCGTCAGGCTGCCGAGACGACACTCGACGCGCTCGAAGATCAGTTGTTCCGTGAGGAGGCTCAAGCCAAATGTGAGCGGGGGAGTGTCGAGGAGTACCTGGCATTGATCGAATCAACCCAACCAGTCGGATACAACGATCGAATCGCCTCCTCCCTGAGACCCGGACAGGTATTGGATGTTCCCGGCGGCTCACGCGACGGTCGCTATCTGGTACTACGCCGTTTGGCCCGCAAGGACGACGGGGTCCGCTACCTGGTCATGTCGACGTCGGGTCGGGTTTCGACCCTGGGATATCGCGACATATCCGACGGCAGTCTGATCGCTGGCGAGCTCGACCTACCGGGTTCTTTCCGTGCCAGGGATAGAAGATTTGTCAACGAAACCATTCGTCAACTCCGAAAAATTCCACCACCGGCGTCGAACTGGGCGCCCCGGGTGCATTCCACCATCGATCACCCGGTTGCCTTGTGCCCCGATGCCTCGCGTCACCTGGCGGCGGCCCGGCGTGCGATGCGGACCAGACGACGGGTCGAGGCCCAACAGACTGCGAGACGCAGCTCAGGACATGGTCTGGTCGAGGAATTCGGCGCCATCCGTGTGTTGCTGGATGATCTGGACTATCTGGAGGGCTGGTCGCTGACACCGAGGGGCCAACGACTACGTGCCATCTACAACGAATCAGATCTGCTGCTGGCCGAGGCGATCGAGAATGGGATCTTCTACGGTGTGGACCCTGCCGAGCTCGCGGCGATCGTCTAGGTCTTCGTCTATGAGCCTCGGAGCGATACGGCGTCTGTCGCCGAGTTTCCAACGGCACTCCTCGGCGAGCGGTGGGAGAAGCTCGACGAGCTGTGGAAGGGACTCGTGGACAAGGAACGTCAGCTCCGCCTCACGCCGAGTCGTCGCCCCGATCCCGGGTTCGGCATCCTGGCTCACACCTGGGCATCGGGAACGGATTTCGACGATCTGCCTACCCGGGGCATGGCGCCCGGCGACTTCGTACGGGTTTCCCGACAGCTCGTGGATCTGTTGCGCCAGCTTCGAGAAGCGGCGCCCGGGATGCGGGAAGAGGCGACACGGGCGCTCAAATCCGTCGATCGGGGTGTGGTGGCTGCCCAGGGAGTGGGGTGATGCCTCGCTGGCTGGTTGCGGTGAATCGCAGTGCGGGCCGGATCACGACCGACCCGTCGCTCATCGCCGAGGTGGTCGGTTCAGTGGGGCTCGATGCCGAGATCGTCGCTCCTTCCTCGCCCACTGAGATGACCGCTGCCCTCGTTTCCGGGGCGAGGGAGGGGTTCGAGCACTTCGCGGTGGCCGGCGGCGACGGGACGGTGAATCTCGCGGTGAATGCCTTGCTACCGCTCGATCTCGGCTCCGCACCAGTCATTGGGATCCTCCCCGTCGGGACCGGATGCGACCTCCTGCGCACTTTCGGCTTGCCACAGGACCTGGCGGCGGCGGCTCGGCATCTCGTCACCGACACCGTCTACCCGATAGATGTCGTCGCATTGGAGGGTGATTGGGGTCTTCGCTACTTCGTGAATGTCGCCCAAGCCGGAGTGGGGGCGGCCGCGGCCCAGACCGCCGTCAAGATCGCACGTTGGCTGGGGCCGGTTCGGTATCCGATGGCGTTCGGGGCCCGTCTGCCCAGGTTCCCCAGGACCCGGATCACGCTAACGACGGAGAAGAAGGTCGTTGAATCCGAGGCACTTGCTGTCATCTTCGCCAATGCCCAGTTCTTTGCGGGAGGTTGGAATGTGGCACCCAAGGCGACCCTCGTCGACGGTGTCCTCGATATCCAGATTTTCGACGTCAAGAAGGGCCAGGCGGCCGCATTGGTTCCCAAGGTGGTGAAGGGCACCCATCTACGCGAGGTGGGAGTCAGACGCCTCTCCGTTTCTGATTTCACACTGGCGACAGAGATCACGTGGCCGGTGGAGGCCGACGGTGACCTGATCGGGAATACGACTGTGAAAGGGCGGGTTATCCCGGCCGCGGTACGTCTCAAGATCTGAGACGTGCTGACTTATACTGCCCGCCCCCGACCCACCAGATACAGCAGAAATGGCCACGGAAGAACTAGACGAACTCACCGAAGAGCTAGCCGAGGAAGTCGACGTCCCTGAAGAGGAGCTCGACGACGCCCTGGTCGAGGAGCTCGAGGAGGTGGAGCTCGTCCCCGAGTTCGAAGAAGAGTTCGAGGTCGAGGAAGAGGCAGAGAATTTCGACCGGGTCGATGACGAGGAAGAGCACGACGAAGAGACCACGGAGGCTCTCGAAGAACTCGAGAGCGAAGAGCTCCAGCTCATGGACGAAGAGGTAGGAGAGACTCTCTTGGTCGACGAGGTCGAAGAGCTGCGCGCCATTCGCCGCGAGGAGTTGACAATGAACGTCGACGCCCAGCTCCAGCGCTCCGATGAGTTTGTCTGCCAATCCTGCTTCATGGTGAAGCGGACGAGCCAGCTGGCGAATCGCAAGAAGATGCTGTGCGCCGACTGTGCCTACTGACCGGGTCACAGTCGTAATTCCCACCTACAACGAGCGGGAAAACCTCTCACAAATCGTGGCCGCTGTGACCACCCAGGGTTATCGGGTGCTCGTGGTGGACGACTCCTCACCCGACGGGACCGGTGAGCTCGCCGACCGGATCGCCGATGAGGACGCTTTGGTCTCGGTGATCCACCGAACGGCGAAGCAGGGTCTCGGACCGGCGTACGCCCAGGGTTTTGATCAGGCGCTAGGGGCCGGGGCGGAGATCGTGGTTGAGATGGACGCCGATTTCTCTCACGATCCCGACGACCTTCCTCGTCTCATATCCGCCATCGACGGGGGAGCGGACTTGGCAATCGGGTCCCGTTACGTTCCGGGAGGCGCAACACCGGATTGGCCGCTGCCAAGGAGGGCAATCTCGCGGGGTGGAAACCT
>JALYNX010000039.1 GCA_030772935.1 Actinomycetota bacterium
GAACTGGATGGCTGCGAGGTAGCGATCGATCAGATCGTGGTCACGGCCGGCGGCCATGGCGTCGATGTCGATGACAGGCCCATCGGCTGGCTTGGAGCCCGGGAACAACTCCGTCGGCCCCACCCCATAGACGTCGGCGAGCCGGGTCAGACGCTGGACAGAGATGGCGCGTTCGCCGCGTTCATAGGCACCCACGACTGACGCCTTGAACTCACCGTCAGTGAAAGCCTCCACCTCGCCCAATGACCAACCTCGCTGACGACGAGCCGCCCGAAGGCGAACGCCAAGAGAGGCACTGAATTTGTCGACCAAGAATTGCTCTCCCATTGAGCCCTGCGCAGATACTAGAAGCTCGTCAACCCCCATGCCAGGGTCTGCTGAAACGGGTTGCGGCGACGACTGCGGCGGTTTCCACCCGCAAGATCGTCGAACCGAGATCGATTGTTGCCGCGTCAGCCGGGATCTCGGCCGGATCCAGCCCGCCCTCGGGCCCGATGGCGACGGTCCTCACCTCGAAAACCTCGGTGCTGCCGCCGGGAACGGCGACCGCCAGTGGCCGGTCCAGGTCATTCAAGGACATGAGCTCGGTCCCGACTTTCATCAGCCAGCCGCCTCTCGACTGCTCGAGGGCTGATACGGCCCATGCCGTCGTTTTGCCCAGATGCGGGATACGGCCTTCTCCAAACCGGGTCGAGAGCCAAACCAGACGGGCGACACCGAGTTCGCCCAGCTTCTCGACCAGGAATCGGCAACGATCACGACTGGCCGGAGGCGCCACTGCCATGGTGAGAGGGCTCGGTCGAGGCACCGGCGCCTCGCGGTCACGGATGATCCGGCCAGCTTCGTAAACACCTGTGCCGACGGTGCCCCGACCGTTGGTATAGCTGACCTCCTGGCCCGGCCCCACTCGCAACACCTTCTCCAGATGATGGAGTTGGTCTCTGGTGACGGCCAGGGATTCACCGTCCCAGGGCTCCTCCACCAGGAAATGGGGGAAGTGGCTACCCATCAGCCGGCAGAGGCCGGGCGATCGGTTCGCTCACCCCTCAGGTCCGACCATCTTCGAAGCAATGATTCCTCTTCGGCGCTGAGTTGGTCGGGAATCCGCACCTCGACGAGCACTTGAAGGTCACCCCTGGTTCTCCGTCCCAACCGGGGCACCCCGAGCCCCGCCATCCGGAACGTGGTGCCGGGCTGGGTGGAGGGTGGGATGTCGAGGCTGGTGAGGCCCCCCTCGAGCAACGGGATTTCCACTCTGGACCCCAGGGTGGCCTCGGCGATGCCGAGGGTCACCCGGTGGATGAGGTCCGAATCGACTCGATCGAAGCGGGGATCCGGGGGTACCAGAATCTCGACATATAGATCACCAGGCGGACCGGAACGCCCTCCCGATTCCCCGCGACCAGTGAGTCGAAGCCTGGACCCGGAGGCGACGCCGGCAGGAACCTCCACGGTCACCGTGACATCCTCGGGCACCGAACCGGCGCCCGAGCAGAGTTGACATGGCTCGACGATCAGCACGCCTTCACCCCGACACGTCGGGCAGCTGCCGACGGTCATCATCGTGCCGAACAACGATCGCCTGGCCATCCGAACCGAGCCGCTGCCGCCACAGTCCGGACACGTCGACTGTCCGGAGCCGGGCTCCGCACCGGTCCCGCCGCATTCCACACACGTGACCCTGGTGTGAAACGCCACCGATGTGTCGGCCCCAAAAGCCGCTGAAGCCAGATCTACCTCCACCCTGACCAACACGTCACGGCCCCGGTTCGACCGGCTCGACGAGGATCCGAACAGGCCCCCGTCGCCAAACACCGATCGGAGGATGTCGTCGAAACCGCCGAACCCTGAGAGGAGATCGGAAAGGTCGACCGTGTCACCACGGTCATACCGCCGCCTTCGTTCCGGATCGACCAGAACCTCATAAGCCTCTGCCGCCTCCCGGAACTTGGCCTCGGCCGACACGTCTTCGGGGTTGGCATCCGGATGGGTGGCACGCGCCAGTCTGCGGAATGCCCTTTTGATCTCCTCGGTGGTCGCGTCCCTACCGACCCCGAGTGTGGAGTAGTAATCCCTGGCCATCTACTCAGTCGGGCTTCGAGCCGATCCGGTCCTCTAGCTCCCGGGAAACCTCTTCCACAGCCGAGATAGCCCGTTTGTAATTCATGCGCATCGGCCCGATGACCCCAACCGACCCACCTGCGCTCCCCGCCTCGTAAGTCTTCGAGACCACCGCCAGATCGACGTCGCGACCCAGTTGGGCTCCGATCTGGATCGAAGTGCCGGAGGCACCAGCGAGGATCCTCATCACCTCAGCCTCCCGTTCCAACACTTCGAGCACGCGATGCACCGCGGAGAGGTCGGCCCAAACGCTGGAGAGACGTTGGGTACCGCCAACAAACACCTCGGCCCCGGCCGAGGCAGCGAGATGGAGGCCGTCTGCAATGGTGAGCACCGCCTCACGGGTGGGTTCGTTCAGCTGACCCATGACCTCGTCCCCGATCTTGAGGTCATGGCCGAGGTCGCTCCCGACGACGGCGGCGCTGACGAGACGCTGCGCCTCTTCGATTTCGAACGGTGTCACCGGAACCCGGACCCGGCCTCTTTGCTGAAGGACCCGGCCCCCTTCGGTGACCACCACGATCAGGATCTGATCTGCTGTGACCTGCACGCTCTGCAGGGCCCTGACCCGGTCCCCCGCGATCCCCGGGGACACCACAACCGCAGGAAGGTCGGTGATTTCAGCGAGCAGGTCCGAAGTCGCCTTCAGTAACTTGGACAATTCGAGGTGGACCTCCCCGAAGAGACTGTCCACTTTTGCCTGGGCGGCCGAGCGCAGCCGACCCGGACCGAGATGGTCGACGTAATAGCGATAGGCCAGCGCGGTGGGGATCCTGCCTGCCGAGGTGTGGGGCTGGACGACGTAGCCTTCCTGCTCGAGCGCGGCCAGGTCGTTGCGAACGGTCGCGGTGGACACGGAAAGATGAGCCTTTTCCACGACCACCCGTGAACTTACCGGTTCCCCGGTACGGATGTGCTCTTCTACCAGTGCCCTGAGGATCTCTGAGCGACGATCTTCGAGCATCCCTACACGTTATCCGCAGTTGTCGGCTCCACCCATCCGATCGGTGCCTCGAGCCCGAGCACGGCGCGATGCACCTCGTCCGTGAGCAGGGGCCGTCGTACGACCAGACGTCCGCTGTTGATGGCTATGACCCCCGCCTCTTCGAGAAGCTTGCCTTCCTCTGACCGGATCAACGACTGCACCCCAGGTCCGTCGGAGACTCCTTCCGTCCTGCGCAAGCCAACGAACAGCCGATCGATCTCAATGTCCCAGCCAGCTACCGGGTCGGCGCCCGCGATCGGTCTTCGCCCGGCTTCGATCTCGGACATATAGGCATCGAGACGGCGCAGGTTCCGGCTGCGGACACCGTCGCGATACCGATGCGCCCCGTTTCCATAGGCCTCGTATTCACCCTGGGCCC
>JALYNX010000040.1 GCA_030772935.1 Actinomycetota bacterium
CCGATCGCACTCTTGAAGCCTTGATGCTGGCCCAGGGCGGCGGTGACCTCCGACGCCCACTCTTCGCTCAGAAACTTGGACAAGACGCTCTCTCCTTGATGTCGCCTGGACACGGCATCGTAATAGCCGTCGGGACTTTGAGCAGAAGCTCAAGAAACGGCCTCTGGGTCCGTTCTTTATGCGCGGCGTCACGTATGCGTGACGTCCTCCATTAGGAACGCGGTTCAGATCAGCTTGGCGATCGAGGTTTCCGCACCCCGGGAGAGTCTGGTCAGCGGTTCCCGGGGATAGCCGGGGTCGAGACCGGCCGCCTTGGCCGCGGCCTTCACCCCGGGGATGCCGTGGGCTTCCACGTCTGCACTCACCGAGCTGAGGCGCTTCTGGAGCCGTCTTGCCGTCTCCGGGCTGTCCTTGGTCGCCGCCAGGATCTGGAGCACGAGATCGGGCAGATAATTGCCCGAACCGGTGATGGCCCCGTGGCAGCCGACCGCCATGGCCGCGGTCAAAGCACGGGAGGAGCCGGAGTAGAGGACGAACCCCGGTGGGGTGGCGTCGATGATGGACTGGAGCCGCACCACGTCGCCGCTGGAGTCTTTCATGCCAACCACCTTCTCGTGGCGGGAGATACGCCAGATCAGCTCGATGGGAAGGTTGTAACCGGTGACAGCGGGCACCGAGTAGAGGTACACCGGCAGGGGGGACATGTCGGCGATGCTTCGATAGAAGCGGAGGATCGCCTCGTCTCGTCCTCTCGCCACGGTGGTCGGGGTCATCACCAGGACGCTGTCCGCCTCGGCGTCGGCGGCCTCTTGCACCTGGCGGACGGCGACCCGGGTCGACTCTGCGGAGATCCCGACCATCAAATGCGCCTTGCGACGCCGACCGGTTTTGACCAGGCGGCCGCGTTCCCCGGGCTCGAGATAGGGGCCTTCCCCGTTGGAGCCCCCGATCACGAAGCCAGAGATACCTGCCTCAGCGAGGACCCGGAGGTTGTGAGTGTGAGCTTTGGTGTCGATCTCCCCGCTCCTGGTGAACGGCGTGATCAACGCGGGCATGTACTCGGGAGGGGATGGCATCGGCGACAGGCTAGGGAGGCTGGGTGCGGATTCCGACGCTATGCAGGTGCTGGGGGCTCCATGCGGAAGATGGCGTCGTCTTCCCAGTCCACGGTCCCGCTCCACCAGAGAAAGTTGGTTTGCCAAGTATGCCGAAACTGGATGCGGACACCGATCCAGTCCGCGTCCTCCTCGTCGTTCACCCTGTCCGCCGGATCCCAGTTGCTGCCGAGGTTGGTTGCAACCCAGGTTGAGCCTTGGCACACGACCAGGTTGAGGTCGGCCGGCGTAGAGGGCCTGTAAATCCGCGTGAAGCTGTTGTTTCCCGGGTAGGAGCCACTGGTGTCGGACTTGTAGATATGAACAAATCGGACCAGGCCGGTGTCGAGTGACTGAAGGGCCCCGGTGGCCGCTTCGAGGATCACACAGTCCGCATCACCGTTGTTGGCGGCAGAGGCCGCCACGCGGCCTCCTTCTCGGGACGCGACGGTGACTGTGAGCCAGTCGCGAAATGCCATGCCGTACTCGAAGGCCCCCAACGCGATCATCATCAACAACACGAAGATCAACGAGAATTCGATCAGGGTTGTCCCCTTTTCGCGGTCCTCGACCTTGGAGCGATGGAGGATGCTCATTCGTTGGGCACGAGACGGACCGGGTTTCCGATCACTCGCGCCTTCCACGTGGTGCGGTCGTGTGACGTGTTGAGGACGAGGGTCATCTTCCAGAAACAGTCCGTAGTGCATGTGTAGTTGGTCGGGATCCCGATCTCCATTGTGATCCAGTGCGAGTTGAACTGGGCGACGCCTGCGATGGTGGTCGGGATGCTGCATGTGGAGCCGCTGGCGCCGTTGGTGGCGGTCCAGCTGCAGGAAACCGTGCCGACGCCGGGGGGAGGAACAACCGTCATCGTGGCGTTGCCTGCTCCTTCGCCGGGGTCGAAGAAGCTGAGTTCCAGCGTCTTGTTGGCGTGCACCGGCTCCACCTCGGCCAGGTAGACGGTCGCGGTCCCGGATGCCGAGTTGGTGAAGATCGACATGTCGTCGATGGCGAACAGCCGGGGAAAGCTTGTCGCAGAGATGGCGTCAGACGAGGCCATGATCGAGTAGCCATTGTTCCCACCGATGGTCCCGCCGTTTTGGACCTTCACCACATAGATCCCGGCCGGTACCCCACCCGCAGGGGCGAACCGACAGAGACGGAACCAGGCGTTCCGATGGGTGCCGGAATTGGCTCCGGAGTTGATGGTGGTCGGGTTGGGGCCCCCGGTGGAGCAAGAAGTGACCGATGTGTTGTTCGTCGGGTTGAGGGGCGTGTCATCGGGTCGGAAGAGGGTGAAGGTCATGTTGGTGCCGCCACTGGCGCTGTTGCCCAGACTCTCCTCGTCTCCGGCCTCGGCAAAGCCGGCCCTGTCGTAGAAGCCGCCGTCATAGATCCACAGGTCGAGGAAGGTCTTGCCTGCCGGCATCTCGACTCCGTAGTAGTAGTTCGGGTCGTAGTCGCTGTTGGTGCCGCCGCCGCAACCACCATTGCCGGTGATGCACTCCACCCCATACGGGTCGCCGTGCTCTTTGGCGGTGCGTTGCCCATTCATGGCGGCCCAGAAGTTCTGGGTGTAACCGTTGCAGACCGCTCGGGCATTGGTTCCGTTGGTCGTGAGCCCCGCAGTTGTGGTGCTACCGCCGATGCCAAAGCAGTTGGCAGGGCTCCCCATTGGGACCGGCTTCACGTACTCGGCTGTGGCCACACGGGAGATATCGAATGTGTTGAATCCGAACAACCTGACGAAGAAGGTTGGGATTGCAGAATCCAAGGTGACTTCCAGTTTGTTGTCGGCAAGCTGGCGCCAATCGAGGTCGTCAGGCCCTCCGCCCGCCACCGGGATGTTGTTGACGGTTCCAATGTCAAAGTTGTTCGCATTGGCTGCGCCGAGGGTGTTGTTGTTGACTCCGGTCGTGTCGCCGGGGAGGAACACCACACCGGCGAGAGCTGCGGAATCGGCCGCCCGCTGGAGGCGAGCTCCGTTGAGGTAGAGCCACCCCAAGTCGACAGCGAAAGCCGATACGCCGAGAAGCACGATCATCATCACCGCGACCAGTGGGAGCGCCATGCCCTTGTCGTCGCCATCGTGGCGGCGCATGAAACGTCGAAGAATGGCTTTTCTCATTCGAATACCTTGGGCTCGAGGCGGGTGATGGTGGACTCATCGATGGTGATGGATCCCCGGAAGGGAATGAAGTTGGTTATCCAGTTGTGGGTCATGATGATTCGGACCCCGATGATGTCGAGAGCGTCGTCGCCGACCGCTGCCTGGCGGGACGTTGCGGGCCAGCCGATGGGACTTATGTCCCAAGTGTCGGACGGTTGGGCCGGGACGTTGCAGAGACTCGGGTCGCCTCCTTCGAAGGAGGCAAAGTTGGTGACGCCCTGCGTCCCGTTGATGCTCGCCTTGTAGATCTGGATCGAGGAGATCTTTTCGAGGTCGCTTGAAGTGGCCACGGTCCCGATCGCTTTCAGAATCGAGCAATCGGCATCCTCATCGTCTCCGGCAAGGGCTCCGACCCGGGCGGCTTCCCGTGAGATGTATGAGACGGTGAGATAGTCCTTGAAGGCCATCCCGATCTCGAGAATGCCGATGATGATGAGAATCAGAAGTGGAAAGACCAATGCGGCCTCGACGATCGTGGCTCCGCGTTGGGCGCGTTTCCCGGCCTTGGGGACTGCCTGGGTTCGGGGTCTGGGGAGCTTCAAGTGCGCACCTAGTGGATCTTTTCGGGATGGGTAGGCGCCGGGGACGGGACCTTCACATGGTCAACCACACGGAAGACATGGATCAGATCCAACCCAGCGAAGGCTAAGCGGGCCCCGAAAAACGGAAACGGGCCGTGCGGCTCATTCGACGCGGCAAACTTGAGGGGGCGCATCGAAGGACCGGTGTGTTTCG
>JALYNX010000041.1 GCA_030772935.1 Actinomycetota bacterium
CTGCCATACGGCCGAACCGGCGCAGACGGTCCACCTGATCATCCTCCCCTGGGCTCGCCCGCGTGACCTTCCGGAGGAGTCACTCGGGGACTGTGATCCTCGAGAGGACGAAGTTGGCGGCCGATCAACGTGCCGTGCCGCCCAAATCCTCGAGATGGCGGCACAATACGGCGGCATCGAAGGCCCCCAGCCCGGCGGCGCTGGATTCGAGGTAGACCGGGATGGCGGCATCGAGCAGGGGCGTCGGAGCACCCACCGACTCCGCGAAGTCCTTGATGATCCGTGCGTGCTTGAGAATGATGTCGAGGCGGGCCGCAGTGGGATAGTCGTCGTTGACCATCATCGGGCCCCGGATCTCCAGGATCTTCGATGACCCCACCCCGTCGGTCATCAACTGTTGCACCAGGGTCGGGTCGAGCCCGGCAGCTATCCCCAGGGCGTGCGCTTCAGCTGCTGCCAGGTTGTGCACTGCCACCAGGAGATTGGCTATGTACTTCATTCGGGATCCATTGCCGAATGCACCCAGATAGTGCCGGGCCATCGCCGAGCCCATCACCCCCAAGCCGATCATTCCTATGCGCTCACCCATCGTCGCCTCCGGAAACTTCCAAGGACGCCACTACTCCGGCGTATCCATCCACGGCCAGGATCTCGGGATTACCCCAAGGGAGGTCGACGCCGCAGACCGCAGGAACCCCGAGCGCCCTTGCCGACTCGAAGAGATGAGCGGCAGGACTGCCCAACTCAGTGACCAGGCCGGCAGCGTCCCAGAGCAAGGATGCCAGCGCGGGAACCGGTTGTCCCCCGCTCAACACCCGGCGCGGGCTCAAGGGCTCCGTCTGAAGCGGATCGTCGATACGGCATCTCGATCCGGCGCCGACACCGGACGAAGCCGGGGTGCCTTGATGATGACGACCATTATTGAGGACGATGGACGCAACGAACGGCTCCCACTGACCGACTCCGACCCTGGTTCCCATGCTGTGGGAAGCACCGTCCAAGACCGAACCGACGTCGTCCGGAGTCAGGTACCACGCCGAGTCGGCGTCGGCGGCCGCACCAAGATCGACCATTGCCGACCGCACCGTGTGGATCAAGGAGAGGAGCCGCCCACCGGCGCGAGCATTCGGCGCGCGCATCAAACGGAGCTGATCGACAGCAGCCGTTGGGTCGGGGCCCCGCAATGCCCTCATGCATTTTCTCGCGGCCTCCATGGCCAATTCGGATGGCAGACCCCAGACTTCCGCCGTGAGTTGGGAGCAGAGTTGCTTGGCCTCCTCCGCGGCCTCCGCCGGCGACCCTATGGCCGCCGGCACCGGGTCCAGCCAGCCGCCCATCGCCCAGGGAAGCACCCAAGCCTCCCCGAGAGGGCCCGGAGCTCGCACCACGGTCCGGGCCATGCGAATCAGATTGGGATCGTCGAGCCCACCCGCCAGCACCGGCCGGGATGACGGAGCTTGAAGCGGCGGTGCTCCCAGCTGCAGCAGCCAAACCTCGCCATCGACCACCGCCCATTCACACTGGGTTGCGCCGAGGAGCTCGGCGGCCATTCGCATGGTCCCCGCGATCGATGTCAAAGTGGCATCCCCGACCATCTCGATCAGTTGGTCGCCCACCCACCCATCTTCCCAACGCGCCTGATCGCCCGTGACCCAACCTTGCAACAGCGGCGCGGGCGAGCCCTTGACACCTACGATCGAGACCGTCCCGTCATGCTCTACTCGTGCGGTTCCTCCCGCATTCGGGTCCAGTGCAGGTTGGACGATGATCGACATCGAAACGGACCCGGGCTCGAGACCGGAACGCTCGAATCGCTCTAGGGCCGCGACCGAGAAGGCCGAAGCCCAGCAGCCAACGATCGCCCTGGGCAAGTCTTCGATCGAGAGGCCGAGATAGGACGTGAACGCCCCTGACCACTCACCCGACGCCTCCAGAGTCGTGGATGACCTCGCCACAAGTGTGGGTCCGAGATGGGACACCCTGGCTATGAGCTCTTCCATGCCGGAGAGGGGAGCGTCGATGACGGCTAGACGAGCCCCACCGGAACCTCTCGTGGCAACCGCCACCGCTCCGAGGCGCATGTGCTCGTGCGAGGCGCTGCCGTCCAGCACCACACCAGGCAAGACCGGAAGACCGACCCTTCGACCCCGGGCCAGCCAGGCCGCCTTGGCACCGACCCTTCCAGGATCGAGGCTTCGATCAGAGTCGAGATCGACGATCACCCGGTCAAATGACCGAGATGATCTCGTGAGAGGCGTAACTCGAGACCATTTCGATACCTGTGTCGGTCACGTACAACATCTCCTCCAGGCGAACCCCGTGATCATGGAGCTTGCCGTGTTGGGTCTCGAGGGCGAACGTCATCCCGGGCTGGATCTCCACCGGATGGTCCAACGACCAGATCCGCGAGATGACCGGCGGATCGTATTGAGCGAGGCCGAGCCCGTGACCCCAGAAGTTGGCTGCGGCCTGGTCCTCCTCCTCGTAGCCCCAAACCTCCTTGGCTGAAGGCCACTTGGAGGCAACATCGGCTGTGGTCACCCCCGGTTTCGTGGCGTCGATCGAATCCCAAAGCCATTTGTGGGCCAGGTCATAGGTCTGCTGATGCTCGTCGGTGGGTTTGCCTCCCACACAGTAAGTCCGGTAAACGCATGACTTGAAACCGTTCCAGGTCAGGGCGGCCAAGTCGACAATCACCAACTCGCCGGGCCGGATCATCCGGTCTGAGAAGTTCCGCCAATTGGGCCACGCGTTGGGGCCGGAGGAGACGATGACGTCTTCCACGTCCTCCATGCCTGGCAACGAATAGAGCTTCTCGAAGCCGAAGGCGGCGACTTCGTTCTCCAGCATCCCCGGCTTGATGAAGTTCGTGATCTCGTAGTGGACGTAGTCGCAAATGGCACCCACGATCGAGAACGCCTTGATCTCGTCGGGGCTCTTGATCGCCCGAGCCTCCATCATCGGGCTCATCCCGTCCGTCCACTCGATGCCCCGCGCCTCGAACTGGCGCACCAGGTTGATATCGATGAAGTCGACCCCGAGCGGCTGGTCTTTGACCCCTGCATCCTCCAGATCGTTCATCAGCGCATTCAGGAACTTGTTGACCTGTTGCTCGGCGGCGGGCCCCACCGCCCCTTTGATCCATGAATACGAGTAGCGGATGTTCTCCTCGGGGATCCACGGGTTGTGGACCTTGAGATGAAAGCCGATGTCGCCCTGCTCATAGACGATGGGTGGCTTTCCGGCCGGAAGGACTACGTAGCGCAGACCTGGCTTCAACCGGTTCCAACCCGGGGTGAGCGTCGAGGACACATAACGCATGTTCTCGTCGTAAAAGAGCAGGAGTGCGCCCAGACCGTGGCGCTCCATCGCGGCATGAGCGCGTTTCAGCCGATAGCCCCGGACATTGGCCCAGTTGATTCCTTCTTTCCAGTCGGTGCTCAGCCCGAAGAACGCTTCCCTCATTCGTGTCGTGTCTCCCTCTTGTCCTCAACTGACCCTATCGGGGATCACCTCACGCACGATGTCGAGAAACTCGTCATCATCGAGGAGCCCCTTCTTCGCAAGTGACCGACCCTTGACCTCAGCGAGAATCACCTCGATCTCCTTCGTCTCGGCATCGAATATGCCATGTTTTCCCAGCCAGATCGCCACCGAGTCGAGACCAGAGCCCTTGCCGAGGACGATCTTCGGCGCGCTCTGCCCGACCAGCTCAGGACGATAGGGAAAGGGCTCGAGGAGGTCGTCGCCGGCGTTCCTGACCCAGGTGGCGATGATCCCCGACTCGACGTTGTACAACATGTCGCCCGTCACCGGGCGATTCGAAGGCTGGGTGACACCTGAGATTTCAGCCACCAAGCGGGCAATTTCAGTGAACTTCTCGGTCTTCACCCCCATGTCGAGCCCGTACATGGTGAGCAATGCCAGCACGGTCTCCTCAGTTGGTGCGTTGCCCGCGCGTTCACCAATGCCGCTGACAGTGGTGTGGATGACAGAGGCACCTTCAGCAACAGCCAGCGCCGTGTTGGCCACACCCATGCCGAAGTCCATATGGAAATGTGTCTCGAGGGGGACGTCGAGCCGTTCCCGGACCCGACGGGTGTAGTAGCGGATCGCATGGGGCGAGGTGACCCCGAAGGTGTCCACCAAGGCAATGTTGTCGACGTGACCATTGGTCGCCACGGTCTCCAGGTCGTCCAACAGCTCCGACATGGTCGCTCGAGTGGCGTCAATTGGGAAGAAGGTGACCTTGAGACCGTGCTCGTGGGCGTATTTGGTCGCCTCCACCGAAGCTTCGATCGCCTTCTCAACGGGCCACTGGTATGCCTTCTCGATCAGGTGGTGGCTGGCGGGAACCTCCATGACCACCCCGGCAACCCCGCAGTCGAGCGCCAACTCCACGTCAGGGACCATGCACCGGCTGAAGGCATAGATCTCGGCCGGGAACCCGGCGGCGACAATGCGCTCGATAGCCTGTTTGTCCGATGGAGAAACCGCGGGCAGCCCCGCCTCGATGCGATGAATCCCTGCTTCGGCCAAGGCTTCGGCGATTTTGAACTTCTCGTCTGCGGTGAACTCGACGCCGGCTTGCTGCTCCCCGTCCCGGAGGGTCACGTCATGGACTTTGACCTCGGCTGGTATCCGGAATTCGGCTGTTACTTCCGGCAGATAGTTCCACGGGCTTGAAAACCATTGGTCCGTTTTCCACGGTTGTTGACTCATCTCCGCTCCTAGCCCTATGTCAAAAAA
>JALYNX010000042.1 GCA_030772935.1 Actinomycetota bacterium
GCGCTGCACCTGGTGGCGAGGCTGGCTTCGACGGACCGGGCGCGCCAAGTGAGGCGAGCCATTCAATACGACCCCGAACCGCCTGTGTAATGGCGGCCGACCTCCCAACGAGGCGGAAGCTGCGGCCGACCGGCGTCTGTTTGCCCGATCCAGGACTCGATCGCGGCATCCCATGGACGTAGACCCCCACCAGCGAGAACCCGACCCAGCTGGAGACAATCGGGCAAAGTCGGCCGCCATTAATGCAGCAAACCGATCCCATCCATGCTCTCGGGGTTTTCCAGACTCGACAGATCCCCGGGCTCCTGGCCCAGGGCCAGGGCCTTGACCACCCGTCGCATGATCTTTGCCGAACGAGTGCGGGGCAGGTCGCTCACCCAGCGGATTGCCTTTGGCCGGAAGCTCTTCCCCAGGCTCGCCACGACAGCCGCTTCGATCGCCGAGGTCAGCTGGTTGTTTGGGGCGACACCTGGAGCGGGCACCACGTAGAGCGCAATTGCCTCACCTTTTAGTTCGTCGGGGACTCCGATCGCCGCCGCCATGACCACCTCCGGGAAGGCGACCGCCACTGACTCGATCTCGGCAGGGCCGATCCGCTTGCCGGCGATGTTCAACGTGTCGTCGGACCGACCGTGGAGATACCAGAACCCGTCCTCGTCGATCGAAGCCCAATCGCCGTGGACCCAGGTGTCATCGAACCGCTCCCAGTAGGTGGCCAGATAGCGATCCGGTTCATTCCAGAATCCTCTCGTTCTCCCCGGCCAGGATCCTCTCACCACCAGCTCGCCGACCTCACCCCGGATCGGCCGGCCCTCGGGGTCGTAGACATCGGCGTCGATCCCGAGGGCGGGACCGCCGAGAGAGGTGGGCTTGATCCCCTGGAGCAGGTTGACCGAGAGTAGGCAGGCTCCGATCTCGGTCCCGCCCGAGATGTTGACGATGGGACGTGTCTCGCCGCCGACGTCTCTGAATAGCCACCACCAGGGGTCTGGGTTCCATGGTTCCCCAGTCGAGCCGAACGTCGCCAGCTTCGAAAGGTCATGTCGATGCGCCTGCTCGGGGCCGTGTCTCTGGAGGGCCCGGATCAGAGTCGGGGAGATCCCCAAGAAGGTCAGCTCCAACTCGGAGGCCACCTGCCAGATCCGATCAGGCCCCGGATAGTCCGGCGCCCCGTCATACGTGGCGACTGCGGACCCGTTGGCCAGGCCGGCGACCACGATCCACGGGCCCATGATCCAGCCCATGTCGGTGGCCCACATCACCACATCGTCATGATGGAAGTCGAACTGGAACGCTCCTTCGGCCGCCACCTCCACCCCGAAGCCGCCATGGACGTGGACTGCGCCCTTTGGGCGCCCGGTGGTCCCTGATGTGTAAGCGATGAGGAATGGGTCCTCGGCGGCGGTCGAAACCACTGGATGCGGTTCGGCATCTGCGGTTGCCTCTTCCCACCAGAGGTCGCGATCCTCTCGCATCGGGGTCGCTTGGCGGTTGGTGTAGTCGACGACCATCAGGTGGTCGATTCCGCCGGCAAGCTCCACGGCCTGGTCGGCCACCTCCTTCATCTCGATGAGGCTGTCGCGTCGGAGGAACCCGTTGGCGCAGATCAGAACCTTTGGCTTCGGATCCCGCAGTCGATTGGCGACCGCATCGGCGCCATAGCCGGAGAACACCGGGATGAACACAGCACCGATCCTGGCCACGGAGAACAGGGACACCACCGCCTCCGTCGACATCGGTAAGAACACGGCAACTGCATCGCCTCGCCCCACCCCCAGGTGCTTCAGGGCACCGGCAACGCTCGCCACCACGTCGCGGAGACTGCCGAAGCTCAATTCCCTGATCTCGCCGTTCTCTTTCTGGGACCGGAGGGCCAGGCGATCCGGGCTCTCGTCCGCCCAGCGATCCACGCAGACGCGGTTGATGTTGACCAGAGACCCCGGGAACCAAGTGGCCCAAGGTGTCCCCCGTGACGTGTCGAGGACTGCCCGCCACGGCTTGTCGAAGGGAAGGCCGAGATACTCGACCACCGATCCCCAGAACCACTCCGGATCATCGATCGAGCGCTCTTGCAGCTCCCGGTAGTCCCCGAACCCGTGCTCCGCCATGAAACGGGCAGTGTGAGTGGCCGCAGCCCGAGCCGGGCTCGGGCGCCAGACGATCTCGAACTTATCCATCACCCTCCTCGACCCGGCGACCGGAGGCTAGGAGTCATCGCAAGGGCGCGCCGCCGCCTACGCTGCCCGTCAATGGCCTCGTCATCGGAGCGAACGGACAACCGGAACTTTCGCCGACGGACGCTCGTCGTCTTCGGGGTCCTCGTGGCCACAGCTGGAGTCCTCTGGCTGGTGTATCGGCTGAGCACCATCCTCTTCATGGTCTTCGTCTCGCTCTTCGTGGCCGTGGCGATCGAGCCTCCGGTCCATTACCTCGAAAAGCGGGGGTGGCGGCGTGGTGCTGCAACCGGAGTCGTCTTCCTGGCCGCGTTCGCCCTCGTGGTCGTGTTCCTGGTCGCCTTGGTACCACTGTTCGTCGAACAGGTGAATCAGTTCGTCGACGCCACCCCTGAGTACGTGGAGTCGGTGGCGTTGTTCCTGGAGGACAGCTTCGGTATTCAGTTGTCTGATCTCGAGATCGCCGAGGAAGGGCAGAATCTCGCCGACATCATCGGCACTGCCGGGGGAAGTCTGCTCGGCGGTGTCATCGGCGTGACGACCGGAGTTTTCAGCTTCGTGTTCTTCGCTTCCACGGTTGCCATCTTCTCGTTCTACATAGTCGCCGAGTTGCCCCAGCTCCAGCACACCGTCCTTTCTTTCATGCCGCAGGAACAACAACGGGACGCGATGCACGTCTGGGACATCGCGGTGGAGAAAATGGGCGGCTACATCTACTCGCGCCTCATCCTGGCGATCCTGAGCGGTCTGCTCTCCTGGGTGGTGCTTTCCTTCCTGAATGTGCCCTTCGCCCTTTCATTGGGGATCTGGGTCGGCGTGCTCAGCCAGTTCATACCCATCATCGGCACCTATCTTGCGGCGATCCTCCCGGCTGTCGTTGCCCTATCGGCGAACGGGCCGACCAACGCGGTCTGGGTGATCGTTTACTTCGTCGCCTATCAACAACTCGAGAACTACCTGGTGGCCCCCAGAATCACCCGTAGGACGATGCAGATCCACCCGGCTGTGTCGATTGCAGCGATCCTCATCGGTGGGACCCTCTTGGGTGGTATCGGGATCATCCTGGCCCTGCCTATGACCGGAATCATCCAGGCCCTGATCTCGGAGTCGTCGGCAAATCGGCATGAGGTGATCGCGGACGTGCCGGAGCCGGCAGCTGAAACTTGAGCTCGTCGGCGCCGATCCTTGGTGTTGGATCGGACCTGCTTTACCTTTAGGGCCGACCAGGACTCATCGGCGAGGGTTTTCGTGTGATTGCGAACCTCCTCGGTTGAGCGCCGGGACGGAAGCGTCGATCAAGTCACATGGAGGGAACCGGTGCGAGTCGCACCCACTCGACCCGTCGCCCGATGGGCAATTGTCCTCGCCGTGAGCACGGTCATCGCTTGTGACGGATCGGGAGGGGTGACGACCACCGTCAGCCAAGCTCCGACTACCACCAGCGCTCCAGTCACCACGACCACCCAGCCCCCCGAATGTCCTGACTCCTTCTGCATCAGGTATCACATCCATCCGGACGCGGCATGGGCGGACGGGACGCCGGTGACCTCCAACGACTTCGCCTTCACCGTGGAGACGCTGACGGACCCAGATCTCCAGATCAACCCGGTCAAACGAACCGGCTATGACGTGATCACCGGCTACGAGTTGGTCGATGACAAGACGTTTCTCGCCATCTTCGGCGAGGTGTATGCCCCGTGGAAGAACCTGTTCAAGGTGGTGCTTCCGGCACATGAGCTCGAGGGAAAGCCATTCGGGACGGTTTGGGATGACGGAATCACCCTCGGCTCCGGCCCGTTCGTGTTCAGTGAGTGGAACACCGGTGAACGCATCGTGCTGACACGCAACCGGAACTACTGGGCTTCGCGAGATCGCGCCTCTGGCGCGGCCCTGGGTGACGTGCAAACAGTCAACATCGACTTTCTTCCGGGCAGCGAGGACCAGGTGCGGGCCCTTCGAAACGAGCAGATCGACATGTTCTACCCCGAGCCTCAGATCGATCTGGTCGAGGAGGTGACGTCCATGGATGGAGTCGCCTCAGAGGCAGGCCTGGGCAGGATCTGGGAGCAGATCGACTTCAATCACGACGACCCTTTGCTCTCCCAGGAGTTCATCCGTCGAGCAATCGCCATGGCAATCGACCGCGAGGCAGTCATGGATGAGGTGGTCCGTCCTATTGCGCCGGAGGCGGTTGCCCTCGGCAACACCTTGTGGATGGTGGGGACCCCTTACTACGAGGATCATTTCTCGCAGACCGCGTTCGATCCGGTTGGCGCCGAGCAACTCCTGCTCGAAAACGGGTGTGTGAGAGACGATGACGGCATCCACTCCTGTCAGGGGCAACGGCTTTCGTTCCGCTGGGCAACCATTGCGGGTATCGAAGGTCGGGAGGCTTTGTTCGATATGGCTCAGGTGAGCCTGGGGGAAATCGGCATCGAGTTGACTGCGGACTTTGGACCGGCGACTCGTGTCTTCGCCGACGAGTTCATCTATGGCGATTCCTCGGTGTGGCAGATCCTCAACTTCGCCTGGGTAGGCGCACCTGATCCGTTTGCGCGGAACACCGTCTACTACTGCGAGGGCGAGTCGCCCAGCGGTTTCGGGGATCTCAACGTCAACAGGTACTGCAACGACGAGATCGAGTCGCTCATCCGCCAGACCGAAGGCGAGGTCGACGAATCGGCACGAGCTGAGCTCTACAACCAAGCCGACTCCATCTACCTCGACGATGTTGTGTCGATCCCGCTCTATCAGAAGCCCACCTTTTTCGCATGGAATGAGCTGATCTCGGGCCCGAGGGAGAATCCGACGCAGACCGGCCCGTTCTGGAACATCGGGACCTGGTCGGGCAAGGACGAGATCGTCTTCGCGGTGGATCAGGAGCCCGACTCTTTGAACACCCTCGAGCCGGCCGGCGCCCTGTTCGCCGTGGATCTGGTCACGACCGCAGTGCTCGAGGGGGCCTTCACCGTGGGGCCGGACTACACCTACATCCCCCAACTCATCGAGAGCTACGAGGTCATCGTCTCCGACGGTTGAACCCCATTTTTGCCGATCCGCCTGCTCCAGCGACCGGATGTAGCTCCTCTGAGATCGGTATGCTCCGATGGTCGAACGTATTTCCTGACCCGGAGGAATGAATGACGCAGGCAGCTGTCCTGGACGAGCGCGCGGCCATCGATGCCGAGGTTGAAGGCAAGACGATCATCGACTATTTCGACCGCAACGCCGAGCGGTACGGAGACCAGCCCGCGATCCACTGGAAAGAGGACGGTGAGTGGGTAAACCTGACCTGGAAGGGATACCGGAACGCGGTTCACGACGCAGCCGCGGGTCTACAGGCTCTGGGAGTGGGAGACGGTCAGTTCGTGGCGATCATGGCCGGGAACCGGCCGGAGCATGTGATCGCTGACTACGCGGCCATCCACACCGGGGCCACCGGTGTGACCATTTACTCGACGTTGGTCGCCAATCAGATCCAGTACATCGCCGAGAATTGCCACGCGACGGTCGCCATCCTCGAAGACCTCGAATTCATGAAGCGATGGGAGGAGATCCGCTCCGAGCTGCCTGACCTTCGCTATGTCGTCCTGCTCTCGGGCGCCGAGAACTACGACACTGCCGATTGGGTCCTGAGTTGGGACGAGTTGATCGCCCGGGGCAAGCAGCGTCTGTTGGAGGAGCCCGAGTCGGTGCATCGTGCCGCCGATCGGATGACACCGGACTCGCTGGCGACCCTGATCTACACGTCGGGGACCACCGGGACTCCCAAGGGTGTGATGATCAGCCATCGCAACGTCGTCTGGACCGCCGAGTGCCTGCGGCGCGCAGCCAACATCGATCTCGGTCCCCGGATGGTTTCCTACCTCCCGCTGGCCCACATCGCCGAGCGCTTGGCGACGCACTACCTCTGCACCTACATGGCGGGCCAGGTTTGGTTCTGCCCCAATATGGCCGGAGTCCTCGAGTACATCCAGGAAGCCCGTCCGACCATCTTCTTCGGCGTTCCCCGGGTCTACGAGAAGTTCCACTCTCGCCTCAGTGCGCGCTTCGCTGGGGAGCACGGGCTCAAGAAGACTCTGCTCGATATGGCCCTGGCTTCCAATCGGAAGCGGGTCGAGGCCGAGGCCGAGGGCAAGTCGGGCCCGATGCTGGCCGGGGTTCTCGACTCGGTGGTGCTCTCCAAGGTGCGTCATGGACTGGGGATGGATTCGGTTGATCTGGCTATCACCGCAGCCGCTCCGATCAACGCCGAATTGATCACCTTCTTCCACACCATCGGCATCCCGCTGTTCGAGCTCTACGGAATGTCCGAGACCACGGGGCCCGCCACCACCAATCTCCCAGGAGCCAACAAGACCGGCTCTGTCGGCCCCGCGCTGCCCGGTGTCGAGGTGGAGCTCGCTGAGGACGGCGAGGTCCTGATGAGAGGTGGTGTGATCACCAGCGGTTACTACAAGCTCCCGGAGGCCACCGAGGAGTCATTCGACTCCGAAGGCTGGCTGCACTCGGGGGATCTGGGCCGGATCGACGAGGACGGCTACCTGTGGATCGTCGGGCGCAAGAAGGAGATCATCATCACGGCGGCGGGGAAGAACATCGCCCCCGCCAAGCTGGAGTCGGCTCTGGGCAACCATCCCCTCATCTCCAAAGCGTGCATCATCGGCGACAACCGCAAGTTCCTCAGCGTGGTCATCGCCCTCGACCATGAGGAGGCTCCGGCCTGGGCCGAGTCCCACGGCCTCGAGTATCAGGACCAGGCCACTTTCTCACGGCTCCCCGTGGTGCTCGCGGAGATCGAGAAGGCGGTCCATGAGGCGAACGAGAAGGTCTCGAGCGTGGAGCAGATCAAGAAATGGATCGTGGTCCCAGACGAGTGGACCCCGGATTCCGGCGAGGTGACCCCCTCGCTGAAACTCAAGCGCCGGGTGGTAGTTGAGAAGTACGGAGACGAGATCGACGCCCTGTACACCGGCGTCTGAGGATGCCAATCAGCTTTGATGGCCGGGTGGCGGTGGTCACCGGCGCCGGAGGCGGCCTGGGCAGGGAATACGCGTTGGAATTGGCCCGGCGCGGCGCCCGGGTGGTGGTGAACGACCTGGGAGGGGCGGTCGACGGCACCGGTTCCTCGACGGCTGCTGCCGACGTGGTCGTTGACGAGATCAAGGGAAATGGTGGAGAGGCCATCCCCAACTACGACTCGGTCTCCACGCGTGAGGGTGGGGCTGCCATCATCGGCACCGCCGTGGAAACCTTCGGGACCGTGGACATCGGCGTCAATAACGCCGGGATCCTGCGCGACCACTCTTTCGCCAACATGACCTTCGACGAGATCGATGCTGTCATCGACGTGCACCTGCGGGGGGCCTTTCACGTATCGCAGCCGGCCTTTGTCGTGATGAAGGAGAAGGGGTACGGCCGCTTCGTCCACACCACTTCGGCTTCGGGGCTCTTCGGCAACTTTGGCCAGGCCAACTACGGGGCAGCCAAGGCGGGAATCATGGGGTTGTCGAATGTCCTCGCCATCGAAGGCATGAAGTACAACGTGTTGTCAAATGCGGTGGCTCCTATCGCACGAACCCGTATGACCGAGGATCTGCTCGGGCCGTTCGCCGACATGGTCGATCCCAAACAGGTGATGCCGATGGTGGTGTACCTCTGCTCGGAGGCCAACGAGTACACCCACGAGATTTTCACGGTGGGCGGCGGGCGCTACGGGCGGATCTTCCTCGGGACCAATCGAGGATGGCTGGCCGGCCAGGGCGTGGTTCCCGAGGTCGAGCAGGTCGAGGAGCACATGGGCGAGGTCCGTGACATCTCATCGTTCGAGGTGCCCCTCAGCAACAACGAGGAGATCATGATCATCGCCGAGATGCTGGCCGGCTGAAGTGCCGGTCGATGTCGAGAAGGCCCTCGGGGCCTCCCTCCCCGGCTCGACCTACAGCTGGAGTGAGGACGACGTCATCCTCTACCACCTCGGTATCGGCGCCGGGGTCCCGCCCACCGATGCGAGCGAGCTTCGTTACGTCTACGAAGGGGAGCTTCATGTTCTTCCCACCTACGGGACGGTCCCGCCGTTCGGGGTGATGATGAGTCTCGGAGCGGTAGACGGTCTGGAGTTCGATCTCGCCTCGGTCCTCCATGGTGAGCAGGAGTTGGAGGTCCATCGGCCGATTCCAACCAGCGGGACGGTCGTCCAGGAGGGAAAGGTCAGCGGCATCTACGACAAGGGAAGGGGGGCGCTCGTCGTGCTGGAGGTTGAGTCGAGGTTGGAGAAGACCGGTGATCTGCTTTTCACCAATCGACCATCGATCTATCTGCGAGGTGAGGGCGGATTCGGTGGCGATAGCGGACCGTCTACAAGGGGTGGAGCGCCGGACCGTTCACCCGATCTGCTGATCGAGTCTCCAACTCTGGCCCAGCAAGCGTTGTTGTACCGGATCGCGTCAGGCGACAAGAACCCACTTCATGCCGATCCTGGTTTCGCGGCCTTCGCTGGGTTCGAGCGGCCGATCCTTCACGGGCTCTGCACGTTCGGGATCGTGGGCAAGGCCGTTGTCGACCATGGCCTCGAGGGCCGTCCTGAGCGTCTGGCGTCGTATCGCGCCCGGTTCTCCGGTGTGGTCTATCCCGGGGAAACGATCACGACCAAGATCTGGCACGAGGGGGCCGGGCTGGCTGTCGAGGCCGAGTCCAAGGAGCGAGGGATCTCTGTGTTGTCCGGCGGATCAGTCGGCCTCCGCTCCTAGGACTCGCTGACACTCAGGCGGTGATCTCCACCGGGGTCCCAATCGGGACAATCTCGTGGAGGGCCGTGATCACTTCGTTGGGGACCCGGACACATCCGAGCGAGGCCGCGTTTCCGATGGATGCGGGCCGGTTGGTGCCATGAATGCCGATGATCCCGTCACCGCCGTTGTACTCCGTGATCGTGTCTGAGCGGGCAGAGATGCCAAACGCGTGGGGGCCCCAGGGACTGCCCGGATTCGCCAGCGTCACGCTATCGGTGACGAAGAAGTCACCGACCGGGGTCGGGTTGCGATCGGTTCCCACCGCAACCGGGGTGCTGAGGACTTCTTCCCCGCCCTCGTAATAGGTCAGGGAGCGATCGGAAAGGTCGATCTCGACTTTGCTGTCCACGACATAGAGCATCAGGTCGGAGACCATCACCCATCCCTGGGTCCCGTTAGGGCGAACTGGCAACCGAACCAATGCCCACCCATCGATCGGCCCTTCGATGACTTCGACCACGGTGATCGTCCCCAGAAT
>JALYNX010000043.1 GCA_030772935.1 Actinomycetota bacterium
GGACAGCACCGACGCGGCCAGGGCGTACAGGGACAGGACGGGGTCGGCGCGCTTGGAGAGAATCTTGATGCTGGCGCCGAGGATGCCGATCGCCAGAGTCGATGCCAGCCCGAGGACGACGATCAGGATCGCGATCGGCACTGCCTCCAGCCGGTAGTGAGCGCCGAGCGGTATCGAGAGCAGGATCATGAGTGCCGAGGTGATCGAGGCCTGGAATGCGGCCCAGGGGGTCATCGCGAACGGAAGCACACTCCAACGGACCGGTTCGACCAGGAACATCTCCAACTGACCCTGAGTCACCAGCTCGAGCATGTCGTTGCCAAACGAGTTGAGGGTGGCGGCGAGGATGCTCACGGTGACCACCCCGATGACCACGAAGGTGTAGTAGTCGTTTGCGACATCAGCGCCATTCCTGCTGACGAGCTCGGCTACGAAAGCGAAGGTGAAGACCGGGATGAACGCACTCAGCCCCTTCATGAACAACGCCAACGGGTAGTTCATCGCCTTGATGAAGTCGATGCGCCAGAAGGCCCCGGTCACCTGGGCTCCCCGGCTGAGCTTGCGAAGTAGCGACTTCACGACTCGCCGTGGCCCGGTTTCAACATCTCTTCGAGGACGTCCCGGAGCTTGGGCCGGGCGACCCCGATCGAGCTCACCCCGTCGACATGACCGTCGAGCTCACTGACGATCTGGGGAAGGGACAGATCAGATCCGACGGTCACGGTTCCGCCATCCACTGTCACATCTTCGACACCGGCCACGCGTTGCAGGGTTTGCGACGCACTCAGCGCGGCAGCCGGCACCTCGAAAACGATCTCGACCTTGGGGCGGAGGGCAGTGGAACCCATGGCATCTAGAGGTCCGTCGTAGACGACTTTCCCGCGGTTGAGGAGCAACACCTGGTCGTTGAGCATCTCGACTTCGTCTAGTCGATGCGAGCTGATCAATACGGCGAGGTTGTGCTCGGCTGCGATCTTCTGGACCAGGCGAAGCAACTCATAGGCGCCAATCGGGTCCACGGCCCCCGTCGGCTCATCGAGGATGAGGACCGCGGGTGTGTGCAGGATCGCCCGCGCCAACATCAGACGAGCCAGCATCCCGGTGGAGAGGGCGAACCCCACCCGGTCCCGCGATTCGTAGAGACCCACCATCGTCAGGGTCTCGTCGACCCGATCGGCGATGTCGTGCTCGGCGATCCCTTGCAGCCGCCCGTGAAAGGCGAGGTTCTCTCGACACGAGTGACGGAGGAGAAGGGTCCGATTCTCGGCGGGCATGAACCCAACGAGCTTGCGGATCTTGGTCGACTCCCGTGTTGCGTCCAGCCCCAGGATGGTGGCGGTGCCCTCGGTGGGGGTGGTCAGCCCGGTGAGGACCCGAAACAGCGTGGACTTCCCGGCGCCGTTGGGACCAAGGACCACTCTCAGCTCTCCGGGGTAGACGTCGAAGGAGACGTCGTCGAGGGCAACGACCGGTTCGGTTGTGGCCGATCGGAGCATCAGCTTCATCCACCGCGAGTACGGCTCGTAGACCTTGTGGACTTGGTCGATGGTGACGATGGGATCAGGCATGTTCGTGTTGAGCCCCTGGGCCGGTGTGCCTCGCGCCGAAAGTTCGACAGCCGCGACGGCACACGGGAAACCGGTGGATTGCGCAAGATGTTACTCACCGCTCCCCAATCTCAATCTCCAGTCGAGGAACGGCGCGGCCCTCTGGCCACATCGAGGCCGGCAGTTAGATTGCCGGTCCTATGACAGACGCGGGTCGGTTCTTCGGGGTGATGGTGACCTTTCGCCGACCTGAGGAGTTGGCGAAATCACTCGACAAGCTCCTTGCCCAGACGAGAAGACTCGATCATCTCGTGGTCATCGACAACGGGAGCACTCCGGAGTCGGAGCGTGAAGTCGAGCGCTATCGCCGCGAAGGGGCGGACGCCGTCTACATCGACGCCGGTGAGAACATCGGTCCCGCCGAGGGCTACGCCCGGGGCTGTCTCTATCACATGGAGAATGCGACCGATGACGACTGGGTCTTGACCTTCGACGACGACGACCCTCCCTACTTCGACGATGCCCTCGAGAACGCAGCCAAGTTCGCCCAGGAGATGGTCGAGAGGGATCCCCTCACCGCCGGGGTGGGCATCAGCGGCGGTCGCTTCAACCTCGAGAAGGCGGTGATTCAACGCATCGGTGACGCCGAGATCCAAGGAGTGGTTTCGGTCGATTTCATCGCCGAGGGTGGTCTGCCTTGTTACCGACTCAAGGTCCTGCGAGACGTGGGGGTCCATAGAGGGGACCTCTTCTTCAGCTACGAGGAGATCGAGCTCGGGATGAGGATTCACGACGCCGGCTACCGGCTGTACGCCGATGGCCTGCAGTGGAAACATCGCAAGGAGACGAAGCGGGCCTTGGGCGAATTGCCTGCCGAGTCGGTCCTCGAGGCGAGAAACCGGACCGACTTCCGGATCAAACCTGCTTCCTGGCGGCGCTACTACAGCCTGCGCAACCTGATCTGGCTCCTCCGCAAATACGGGAGGCATCGCACTGCCCTCAGCGTCACCATCACCCGTGGGA
>JALYNX010000044.1 GCA_030772935.1 Actinomycetota bacterium
GAGACCCAGGCGGACGGTCTCTTCGATGACGACTCCGGGGAGCTGGGCGTGAGCCGGGTCGTGCCTCGTGACGGGAGAAGTCGGGCATACCTCGAGGGCTCGCTGGTTTCCAGCCGCGTCCTCGCGGACCGTGTCGGCACGCTGGTTGAGATCGTCGGCCAGCACGACCAACTCCGCTTGCGCCGCCCGGCCGCCGTCCTCGAGCTGGTCGACAAGGTGCTCGACGAGGAAGGGACTCAGGCAAAGTCGGGTTACGAGACGCGATGGAAGGAATATCGAGAGGCACTCGACGTCCAAAGGAGCCTCGGCGGCGATCTCATGGCCCTCGAGCGTGAGATGGATCTGGTCGCCCATCAAGCACGGGAAATCGAGGGGGCAGGGCTCCAGGCAGGAGACGATGAGGCGGCGGAGGTGTTGGCGTCGAGACTCCGCAATGCCGAAGCCATCCAGACCCATCTCGCCTTCGCTCTCGACAAGGCGGAGCTCATGGCCGAGCTCTCCGGCGATGTGGTGTCCTCACTGCGCAAGATTGCCGACATGGACCCGGGGCTCACCGCATCTGCAGCGGGGTGGGAGAGTGTGGCGGACCAGGTCGCAGAGATGCTGCGCGCGGTTCGTGACTCGGCCGAAGAGGCCCGCGAGGACCCAGCGATGCTGGCCGAGGTTGAGCATCGCCTCACCGCCCTGGGGGACCTGAAGCGGAAATACGGCAAGTCGATCGCCGAAGTCATCGAGTTCGGAGTCGGCGCTCGAATCCGCACCGACGAGCTGGAGGCTCTCATTGAGCGCTCCTCGGTCATCGATTCCGAAGTGGCCAAGGCCCACGAAGACCTGCTGCAGGCGGCCTTGGGGCTGCGGGCCGCCAGACAGCGTGCAGTCGCCGACATTCAGGAGGTGACCGCCGGGCATCTTCGTGCGCTGGGGATGCCGACGGCCTCGGTCGAGTTCACTCTCGAGGTGATTGAGGCGGGCCCTAGCGGCGCCGATCGGGTCGAGCTCCAGTTCGCCTCCGATGACCGACTGGAGAGCGGGGCCATCCAGGATGTGGCGTCGGGAGGCGAGCTTTCACGGCTCGTCCTCGCCCTCCGACTGGCCACCCGCGCCGAAGACGCTGACACCCTCGTCTTCGACGAGGTCGATGCGGGTGTCGGTGGGGTCACCGCCCTGGCGCTGGGGCGCAAGCTGGCCGATCTGGGTCAGGTCAGCCAGGTCCTGTGCGTGACCCATTTGCCCCAGGTGGCCGCCCACGCCGACTGCCACTACGTCGTGAAGCGGGACGGCGACACCGCCGAGGTGGTCAAAGTGGAGGGCGAGGACCGATTGGAGGAGCTCTCCAGGATGCTCGCCGGGCTGCCCGAGAGCACACGTGGCAAGGAGGCTGCGGCCGAGCTCTTGGAGATGACGCTCCAGGGATGAAGTTGTCGGCGCGAGCCGGATCGCGTGCTACATTGAAATTCCGTCATGGACGGGCCCCTTTTCACTCCAGAGAGCCAATCAGGTTCCGAGGCCCCCACTCCGACTCCCACCAAGTACGTCTTTGTCACTGGCGGCGTGGTCTCCAGCCTGGGCAAGGGGATCGCTGCCAGTTCACTCGGCCGTCTCCTCAAGTCCCGCGGGCTGAGGGTGGTCAATCAGAAACTCGACCCATACATAAACGTCGACCCGGGAACAATGAACCCGTTCCAACATGGCGAGGTATTCGTCACCGACGACGGTGGAGAGACCGATCTCGACCTCGGTCACTACGAGCGGTTCACCGGGGAGAATCTGAAACGGACCTCCAACGTCACCTCGGGATCGGTTTACCTGTCGGTCATCCAGAAGGAGCGACGGGGGGATTACCTCGGAGACACAGTCCAGGTCATCCCTCATATAACCAACGAGATCAAGGACCGGATCCGTCGCGTGGGCGAGCAGGATGTGGATGTTGTGATCACCGAGGTTGGGGGGACCGTGGGCGACATCGAGAGCCTCCCCTTCCTGGAGGCGATCCGCCAATACGGAAACGAGGTAGGGCGGGAAAACGTCGTCTTCGTCCATGTGACCCTTGTTCCCTACATCGCCACCTCAGAAGAGTTGAAGACCAAGCCGACCCAACACTCCGTTGCAGAGTTGCGAAGCAAGGGAATCCACCCCGATGTCATCATCGTCAGATCCGACCGTGCCATCGACGAAGCGGTGCGCAAGAAGATCAGCCTCTTCTGCGACGTCGAGCCGAGGGCGGTCATCGCCGCCCCCGACGTTGCGGATATTTACGAGATCCCCCTGGTCTTGCATGAAGGAGGGCTGGACAAGGTGATCTGCGACCGACTCGGTCTGGTCACCGGCCCACCGGCCCTGGACTCATGGCGAGCGATGGTCGACAAGGCTCTCTCGGCCACCGAATCAGTCACTATCGGGATCGTCGGCAAGTACGTCAACCTCCCCGACGCCTATCTCTCCGTGGTGGAAGCGCTCAAGCACGGCGCCGCTGAGCATGGTCTCCGACTCGACCTCCGCTGGGTTCCCAGCGACGAACTGACCGGGCTTTTGGCCGACTCCTATCTCGAGGGGCTGGACGGGATCGTGATTCCGGGCGGGTTCGGCTACCGGGGCGTCGAGGGCAAGATCCAGGCCATCAGATTCGCCAGGGAGAACAAGGTTCCCCTTCTCGGCCTATGTCTAGGGCTGCAATGCGCCGTCATCGAGCTGGCGCGCAACGTGATCGGTCTCACCGATGCCAACAGTTCCGAATTCGACCCTTCGACTCCGCACCCGGTGATCGACCTCATGGCGAGCCAGGAAGACGTCGAGGAGATGGGGGGCACGATGCGTCTCGGTCTCTACGCCGCCAAGCTGGCCGAGGGCTCGAAGGTGAGAGCCCTTTACGGAAGCGAGCTCGTGTACGAGCGCCATCGGCATCGCTGGGAGGTCAACAACAAGTACCGCAAGGACCTCGAGAACGCGGGGATGAGACTCTCGGGACTGTCGCCGGATGACAACCTCGTCGAATACATCGAGCTGGTCGATCACCCCTTCTTCGTCGGAACCCAAGCCCATCCTGAATTGCGTTCCAGGCCGGACCGGCCACATCCCCTGTTCTCCGGTCTCATCGAGGCCGCGGCACGTTTCCGACGTGGCGCCGAGCAGCGAGAGTTGGAGGCCATCGACCTGACTGCCGATTGAGGCAAGGATCGCTACCGCTGTATAGCCTGAACGACGATTGAACACCCGCAGGAGGACCCATTGATCGTCGGTGTGCCCAGAGAGATCAAGACCGACGAGCATCGAGTCGCGATAACCCCGGTCGGGGTGCGGGAACTGACCGATCGTGGTCATGGGGTGCTCATCGAGAAGAGCGCCGGTGAGGGCTCGAGCATCCACGACGAGGAGTTTCAGACCCAAGGAGCGACGATCGTTCCCAGTGCGAGCGACGTGTTTGCCGGAGCGGACATGATTCTCAAGGTCAAGGAGCCCCAGCCCGCAGAGATCGAGATGTTTCGACCGGGCCAGATCCTGTTCACCTATCTCCATCTCGCCGCATATCCCGACCTGGCCGCCGGGCTCCAAAAGCGCGATGTAGTCGCAATTGCGTATGAGACGGTGCAGATGCCTGACCGGTCACTGCCGCTGCTGGCTCCCATGTCCGAGATCGCCGGCCGCATGGCTACCCAGGTGGGTGCCTACTTCCTGGAGAGGACCCAAGGCGGGCGTGGGGTGCTGCTCGGTGGTGTCACCGGGGTTCGCAGGGGCAAAGTGGTCGTCATCGGCGGGGGGATGGCTGGCTCCAATGCCGCCCTGATCGCCATCGGGATGCAAGCCGATGTGGTGGTGTTGGACACCGACATCGACAAGTTGCGCTGGCTCGACTCCTTGCACGAGGGGAGGATCCTGACCTTGCATTCCAACAAACTCACCCTCGAGGAGCAGGTTCTGGACGCCGATCTGGTCATCGGCACCGTCCTGGTACCGGGAGCTTCAGCCCCGAAGCTGGTCACCGAGGACATGGTGCGACGGATGAAGAAGGGGGCGGTTCTGGTCGATGTCGCCATCGACCAAGGGGGCTGCTTCGAGACATCGAAGGAGACCACCCACACCGATCCGGTCTATCAGGTGCACGACGTGGTCCATTACGCGGTCGGAAACATCCCGGGAGCGGTGCCCCACACCTCGACCTATGCCCTCACCAATGCGACGCTTCGCTATGCGGTGAGTCTGGCCTCTAAGGGGGTGGAGGAAGCAGCGAAAGCGCATCCCGAGCTCCTGGCTGGTGTCAACGTCGTTGGTGAGGTCGTTTGCCATCCGGCGGTGGCGGAAAGCCTTGGCGTAGCCCACGTCCCGCCCGCCGAGGCCCTTGCCTCGAGGTGAGCTCGGGGTCACCGAGTTTCCCTGAATGTGTCGAGGAGTACCTGGTTGCGCTTCGGGTCGAGCGCGGCCTGGCGCAGAACACGATCAGCGCCTATCGACGTGACCTCGACCAGTACCTGGCCTTTCTCGAGTCTCGGGAGCCCGATCCGGGCTTGGTAGAGGCCTTTGTCAGCCACCTCCACGACCGGGGACTGGCGAGGTCGACGGTAAGCCGCAAGATTGCCGCGGTGCGGGGCCTTCATCGATTCCTGGTGGTCGAAGGGATGCGGATGGCAGACCCCACCCTCCTCATCGACTCTCCACGTCGCACCGAGCCTTTCCCCAAGGCGTTGACCATCGATGAGACCTTCCGTTTGATCGAGGCCCCCGATCTCTCGACGCCACAGGGAAGACGCGATTCGGCCCTCCTCGAGTTTCTGTACGCAACCGGTGCCCGCGTGTCCGAGACTGTGGGGATCGACTTGGGGAGGATCGACCTCGAAGACCGAGTGGCCCTGGTCACCGGCAAGGGCTCGAAACAGAGACTGGTTCCGCTGGGGAGCAAAGCGGTGGTTGCCCTCAGCCGGTGGCTCCCGGATCGTCTCACCCTTCTTGCTAGGGGGCAGCGTGGTGACCCTCTGTTCCTCAATCTGCGGGGTCGTCGGTTGACCCGTCAGGGAGCGTTCGGTGTGGTGCGCATCAATGCTTCGAAGGCCGGGATCGACCGCGAGAAGGTGTCACCGCATGTGCTCCGGCACTCCGCTGCCACCCACATGGTGGAGTCCGGCGCCGATCTCAGGACCGTACAAGAAATCCTGGGTCACGCTACGATCAGCACTACCCAGATCTACACGAAGGTCAGTGCTACCCATCTCGTGGAGGTCTACGTCCAGGCACACCCGAGGAGCCGTTGATGTCCTTCGACATCGTCAGTGCAGAGAAGGCGCTTCGAGTGGAGCGCGCTCATCTCGTTCATCAACTGGCCGAGCTCGGTGCTGCGGAAACCGGCGACCTTCGCTCCGATATCGACTTCGGGGGAAGCTTTGCCGACGCCGCCGCGGTGACCGCGGAGCGAACCGAAGTCCTCGGCCTGGTCGAGTCCCTCAAAACGCAACTCGACAACGTCGACCGGGCCCTGGCACACATCGAGGCCGGGACCTATGGGATCTGTGACAACTGTGGCAATGAGATCGACCCCGCACGTCTGGAATTCCGTCCGGAGTCGATTCTCTGCGTCGACTGCAAGAGCAAGGTCGCAGGCTGAACGAGTGCCTGGCTCTCCGAGCCACCTGACAAGACGCTTCTTCGACGTGCTCCGGGCACGGCCTCTCCTCGAAACCGAGCAGGCCGAGGTTCGAAACTGGCTCGGCGAAGCGGAGCGCTCGATCTTCTTCGCCCAGCCCGACGCGGATCAGCGTCATGGTCTCACCGCGGCACTGACCGTCATGGCATCGGGCACCGATGATCGAGCCGCGATCAGGGCGGCCCTACTCCACGATGTCGGAAAGCGTTACTCCCGGCTTGGACTATTCGGGCGCGTGCTGGCCTCCGTGTTGATTCTCCTCCGGCTCCCGCTTCGTGGCCGGCTGCTCGCCTACAGGGATCACGGTGAGATCGCGGCGCTGGAATTGGAGGCCCTGGGGGCCGAGCCACTGGTGGTCGAATTCGCCCGGCATCATCACCGGCGTCGCCCCCCGACCATCGAGCCCGGAACCTGGGATCTGCTGCGAAGAGCCGACCAACCACCAAAGACCTGGCCCAAGAACCACCCCTGAATAACCTGACTGGCAACCGAATGTCCTTTCACATCAAGACCACCGTGTTCGAAGGCCCTCTGGACCTTTTGTTACAGCTCATCTCCAAGCACCAAGTGGAAGTGACGGCGGTCGGGTTGACCGGAGTAGTCACCGAGTACATATCATTCCTCGAGGAGATGAGGGGCATGGATCTGGAGGTCACTTCGGAGTTCACCCTGATTGCCGCCACGTTGATCCAGTTGAAGGCGCAGTCTCTCCTCCCCGGTCATGGTGAGTTCGAAATGGACGAGGAATTGGCGCTCGTCGAGGAGCGCGATCGACTCCTGTCCCGCCTGCTCGCTTGCGTGACCTTCAAGGATGTGGGTGCCGTCCTGCTACGACGTCTCCAGGAGGCGAATCGCTATGTCCCCAGGACGTCGGGATTGGATCAGCGAATCCAGGTGGTGCCTGCCGAGTTCGAGGTCCCGGTGGATCCCGCTGGCCTGGCTGCGATTGCAGTCAAGGCTTTCAGCAGGAGGGACGCCGAGCCCGATCTCGATCATCTCGATCTCGAGCTCCCCTCTGTGGAGTCTGCAATCGACGAACTTCGAAGCAGGGTCGCCGAACTGACGATGTCGAGTTTCGACGACCTCACCGAACACTGCTCACGCCCCGTCGAAGTGGCGGCCTACTTCCTGGCCCTGCTCGAGTTGGCGCGGTGGGGCTTGATTGCGATCTCCCAAGTTGACTGGTTGGGAGCAATACGGGTGGAACATCGTGACGCCGACGGTGTTGACCTGACCTCGGAATGGGCCGCGTCGTGAACGAAAGCGCCGCTCTGGAGGCTGTGCTCTTCGTCACCGAGACGCCGGTGCCAATAGGCGAGCTGGCCGAAGTCCTCGAGATCCCGAGAAAACGGGTGGAGGAGTTGCTCGAAGAGTTGCGCCAGGACCTGGAACGGCGAGAAGCCGGAATCGTCTTGCGCTCGGTGGCCGGAGGTTGGCGGCTCTATTCACACCCCGACGCCTATCCCTACCTGGAGCGGTTTTCGACATCGGCCACCGCCCGAAGGTTGTCGCCGGCCGCCATCGAGACCCTGTCGGTCATCGCCTACCGACAGCCGGTTGCGAGGAGCCAGATCTCGGAGATTCGAGGGGTCGACTCGGACTCTGCGGTTCGCACTCTGGAACGTCTCGGGCTGATCGAGGAAAAGGAGCGTCTCGAGATTCCCGGGAACCCCGCGGTCTACGTGACCACGGACCTCCTTCTCGAGAAGCTGGGTCTTGAATCGCTGAGTCAATTGCCGCCCCTCGCCGACCACATCCCGCCGGCAGAGATAGTCGATTCCCTCGAGGAGACCCTCCGCCCCGGGAATGGGTGAGGGTGGCGGAGCCGGTCCGCGCCCAGAAGGCGATAGCCAACTCCGGGCTGATGTCGCGCCGCTCGGCCGAGGAGGCCATCGCTTCGGGGAAGGTAGCCGTCGATGGGCGCATCATCGGGCTCGGGGATCGAGTCGACGTTTCGAGCCAACTGGTGACGATCAGCGGAGTGCCGATCCCGTTGAACCCCGAATTGGAAACCCATCTCGTTTACAAGCCGGTGGGTGTGATCAGCACAGCATCGGATCCCCAAGGGCGCCCTGTCGTCGTGGACCTCGCTCGGACTGACCGCCGTCTCTACCCGGTGGGTCGCCTGGATTCTGATTCGGAGGGTTTGATCCTTCTCACCAACGACGGAGAGCTCGCCAATCGGGTCACCCACCCCAGGTACGGGATCACCAAGAAATACGTGGCGGTGGTCGCAGGCCGCCCCACGGCCTCCGAGATACGTCGGTTGGTCACAGGCGTCGACCTGAGCGATGGGCCGGCACGCGCCCTCTCCGCAAGGGTGTTGAGCCGCGACCATGATGAGACCATGGTCGAGTTGGTACTGGGCGAAGGGCGCAACCGCGAGATACGAAGGATGTTCGAGGCCCTCGGGCACGTGGTTCTGCGACTGGTGAGGACAGCCATCGGGCCGCTATCCGATCAGTCGCTGAAACCGGGAGAGTCGAGGCTGCTCTCCATCGAGGAGGTCAGTCGTCTGCTCGCATCGGGTGAGGCTGAAATTTGAACAGTCGTCTCATCGCGGTGAAGACAGGACCAGTCGAGGCGACCGTGAGACCGCCAGGCTCCAAGTCGCTGACCATCCGCGCTCTCTTTACCGCGGCATCCGCCGCAGGAACATCGCACCTCGGCCATCCCTTGGAGTCGGGGGACACCGTCGCCGCTCGGGAAGCCGTGCGAAGCCTCGGGGTTTCAGTCGAAGAGGCAGAAGAGAATTGGGAGGTCGTAGGCACCGGCGGGGTGTTCGTCGCGACTCCCCACCCAATCGACGTGGGGGAATCAGGTCTCACTGCCCGCTCGCTCGTTGCATTGGCCGCCCTGGTTCCGGGGTCGACGCGCATCGTTGGGCAGGGGCGACTTCCCCAACGACCGATGGGCGGCCTGATCGAAGCTCTGCACGCCCTTGGGGTGACTGTTCGATCGGATAACGGTGGTGTTCCTTTGGAAGTTGAAGGGAGCGGAGTCCTGCATGGGGGCACCGTGAAGGTGGCAGCCGGCGATACCAGCCAGTTCGCGACTGCCCTCCTCCTGGTCGCACCTCTGGCCGTCGAGCCGATAACGGTCATCATCGACGACCTCCAGGGATCAGCCGGGTATCTCGATCTCACCGAGGACGTGATGACCCGCTTCGGCGCCAAAGTCGAGCGAATCGGTGAAGGTTTTCGTGTCCAGCCCACCGGCTATCAGGCTGCCGACTACGAGATCGAGCCGGATGCCTCTGCGGCCGTCTACCCATTGGTGGCGGCCGCGATCCGGGGCGGGACAGTCACGGTGAGCGGTCTGGATGGGTCGTCACTTCAACCCGATATCGAGGTGATCGAAGTTCTGACCGCCATGGGGTGCCGGATCGCCGAGGGCTACGAAACGACGACGATCGAAGCGGGTGGTGGACCTCTCAACCCGATCGATATCGATCTCTCGGGGATGCCCGATGGGGCGTTGGCTGTGGCGGTGGCATGTCTGTTCGCCAGGGGTCAGAGCCGCCTCCACGGTCTGGCCTCGCTGCGCCACAAGGAATCAGACCGGTTGCGTGCTCTTGCCGAGCAATTGCAGAACCTGGGTGCCGGGGTTCGAGTCGAGGAGGACAGCTTGGTGATATCGCCGGGTCCCTTGCATCCCGCCCGGATCGACACCTACGGCGACCACCGAATCGCGATGGCGTTCTCGCTGGCAGGCCTGGTTCAACCCGGTGTCGAGATCGAGTCACCAGGTGTGGTCGACAAGACCTGGCCCGGGTTCTGGGAGATGCTCGAATCCCTCTGATCGGCTCCGCTGCGCTGACGGACATCGGGTGCGTTCGATTCACTAGCTTGACTCACGCGGAGAGGATTCCCGGTCCTGAACCCCATTGTCCGAATCCCCAATAGGACGCCCCTCCAGGGGCCGGGGTCCTCTCACATCCCGCACCACCGATAACCTCGCCCGTCGTGAGCGATCTCATAGTGACCGTGGACGGGCCGAGCGGAACCGGCAAGAGCACTGTTAGCCGGGCCGTGGCATCGAAGGTCGGCCTTCCTCACCTGGACACGGGAGCCTTCTACCGAGCCGCAACCCTCGCTGTGATCAGGAACGGGGTCAACCCCGAGGACGACGGGGCTGTGGCCGCGGTAGCCGGCGATGCAGTCATGGATCAGGAGGCAGGCGAGATGTTCCTCGATGGGGAGAACGTATCTCGGGAGATACGGGGCCCGGATGTGACAGCAAGCGTCTCCCGGGTGGCAGCCAATCAGGATGTCCGGCGGATACTGGTGTCTTGGCAGCGTGACTGGGTTGCACGGCACGAAGGGAGGGCTGTGGTCGAGGGACGGGACATCGGTTCAGTGGTCTTTCCCGACGCCGCGGTGAAGATATTCCTCGACGCCCGCCCTGAGGTGCGGGCGGGTCGCCGCGCCGTCGAGACCGGAGATGATCACGCTTCGGTGTTGGAGGATCTGGGTCGGAGAGATCGTTTCGACTCAACGAGAACGGCGTCGCCCCTCACGGTCCCTACAGGAGCGGTAGTCATCGACACCTCGGATCTCGACTTCGAAGAGGTGGTGGAGAGGGTGGTCGAGTTGGTTCGCGCCCGATCCGTCTGAGTTGCAGGCCCGACCTACCATGACCGTCATGACGGTCGAACGCGTGCTACTCGCTGAGCCCAGGGGGTTTTGTGCCGGGGTCGAGATGGCGATCAAGGCGCTCACCTGGATGACGCGCATATTCGACGGTCCGGTCTACTGCTACCACGAAATCGTCCACAACGAGTGGGTGGTTCGCGCTTTCGAGGGCGTAGGGGTGATCTTCGTCGATGACATCGAGCAGGTGCCGTTGGGCGCTCCGGTGATGCTCTCCGCGCATGGGTCGGCTCCCCACGTCGTGCAGGGGGCGGCGGATCGTGCAGCGGTGGTGATCGACGCCGTTTGCCCGCTCGTGACCAAGGTCCACCACGAGGTGAAGCGAATGGCCCGCGACGGCTACGAGATCATCTATGTCGGCCACACCGGGCACGATGAGGCCGTGGGGACCATTGCCGAGGCTCCGGCCGCAATCACACTCGTCGAGCCGGAGACCGGCCTGGGCCGGTATCAGCCTGCCAACTCGGGGAAGGTGGCCCTCCTCGCCCAAACCACTTTGGGAGTGCACGAGTGGACAGCGGTCATGGATGACGCTCGGGAACGATTCCCCGAGCTGCATGTGGCTCGCAAATCCGACCTTTGCTACGCGACGACCAATCGCCAGGATGCCGTGAAGCAGCTCACCGAAGCCTGCGACCTCATCTTGGTGGTGGGCTCGCACAACTCGTCCAACACCCAGGCTTTGGTCCGAGTGGCCCGGGAGAACGGTGTGTCCGCCCATAGGATCGATTCGGCAGCCGACATCGACGAAGAATGGCTCGACGGGGTGGTGACGGTGGGCCTCACGGCCGGGGCTTCCGCTCCCGACCACCTGGTCCAAGAAGTCATCGAACGACTGGCGCCAAGCGCGGGATTCGAACTCTGGTCTACGACCGAGGAGCAGGAGTACTTCCCGCTCCCGCCGCAGTTGCGCGCTTTTGTCACGACCCTGCAAAGTCTTGTCGAAGCGGGAGTAACCGCACGTGTGCCCGCCCAGGAGGGTCGTCTCGAGCGGGATCGTGAGTGGACTGCGAGCGAGGCCCTGAACCTCGTCAGCACCTGACGACCGGCGGGGATTGAGTGAGCACGCTGCCCGTCGTCGCGATTGTCGGTCGCCCCAACGTGGGCAAATCGACACTGGTCAATCGGGTGATCGGCTCTCGTCTGGCCGTGGTGGAGGAGTCTCCGGGGGTAACCCGGGACCGGCGCGAGTTCGAGGCCGATTGGGCTGGGCGCCAGTTTCTGATGGTCGACACCGGTGGTTGGGAGATCAAGCCGGTCGGGGGCATCAATCAGTCGATCAAGGAGCAGGCCGAGGCCGCGGTGACGGGGGCCGACGTGGTGATCCTGGTGGTCGACGGCACCGCTGACTTGACCGACGACGACACCGGGGTCATTTCGATCCTCCGTGCCTCAGGAGTCCCGATCATCCTCGCCGCCAACAAGATCGACGACACACGGCTAGAGGCCGACGTCAATCGCTTCTGGAAGCTGGGCCTTGGCGAGCCCAACGCCATCAGCGCCTATCACGGCCGTGGGGTTGGCGACCTCTTGGACCAGGTGATCGGAGCGCTTCCCGAGGCTCGGGTCGAGGCGGAGCGTGACGAGATTCCCAGGATTGCCATCGTGGGCAGGCCCAACGTGGGGAAGTCGACGCTCCTCAACCGTCTCGCCGGCGAGGAGCGCGTGATCGTCTCTGCGACTCCGGGGACGACCAGGGACCCGATAGACACCGATGTCGAGCTCGGGGGCAAGCCTTACCGGCTGGTCGACACCGCGGGCATCCGCCGCAAGCCGCAGATCACCGAGGATGCCGATTTCTATGCCGTCCTCAGGGCACGGGAAGCCCTGGCTGAGGCGGATGTCGCGCTGCTCTTGGTGGACGCCGAGGACGGTGTCACTCATCAGGACCAGCGGATCGCCCGTGAAGTCGTCGACGCCGGGGTGGGATTGGTGATCGTGCTCAACAAGTGGGATGCGATCGAAGAGGAGCAACGTGAGATCACCGAGCGCTCACTTCCCGATCGTTTCGGATTCGTGGGTTGGGCACCTGTGGTGCGAATCTCGGCGACCACCGGGTCCCGGGTGGGACGTTTGCCGGAGGTCATCGAGGCGGTCCTGGAATCACGAGCCACCCGGATCGCCACCGGTCAGCTCAACCGGGTGGTCCGGGAGTGGATAGAGGCCCATCCACCGCCGGTGCGAAAAGGACGTCGACCGAAGATCCACTACGTGGTCCAGGCGGGCACCGCACCTCCTACCTTCGTTGTCTTCATGTCGGGCGGCGAGTTGGGAGACGACTATCTCCGGTTTCTGGAGAACCGGATCCGCCAGGAGGCGGACTTCACCGGAAACCCGATCCACATCGTGTCACGTCTGGGCGAGAGGCGATGAGCGAGCCCCCGGTTCCCGGAGGCGAGGAGCTCAAGACTCCGTTTGGGTTCAAGCTGATGGTGGTCCTCATCGTTCTCTACCTGGGCTGGCGCCTGGTGCAGGGGGTTGCCTGGTTGATCGACCGCATCAGCTAGCGGCCCAACATTTGCACTACGGAGATAGGGGAAATATCTTTAGCTACCGAACGAGTTCGGGAGCCGAGGAGGACCCATGAGATGGAAGAGGAGTGTCGTCGTCGCCGCGGTGTCGGCGTTGGCACTGACGGCCTGTCGAAGCGATGCCAATGAGGACCTGGCTGTCGAGGTCGTTGAGAACTATGCGGACCTCGTTCACGAGTCTTACGCGATGAGCCTGGCGTCGGCGACCGCGATGGATGCCGCCATCGACGCTCTCGCCGGCGACCCGACAACGGCAAACCTGGAGGCGGCTCGTCAAGCGTGGCTCGCGGCGCGCGACGACTACGGGCCCACTGAGGCCTTCCGTTTCTATGGCGGTCCGATCGATGCCGGGGAGACCGGTGTGGAGGGGCTCGTCAATGCCTGGCCTTTGGATGAGGCCTACATCGACTATGTGGACGGCGCTCCTGAATCCGGGGTCATCAATCTTCCCGATGAGTATCCGAGCATCGACGCCGAGCTCCTCGTCTCACTCAACGAGGTCGGTGGTGAGACCAATATCTCCACCGGGTGGCATGCCATCGAGTTCTTGCTCTGGGGTCAGGATCTGTCGGACGAAGGCCCGGGGGCGAGAACCGTGGACGATTTCACCACGGCGCCCCACGCCGATCGTCGGATCGCCTATCTGACCGTGACCTCGGATCTCCTACTCACGCATCTGCAATCACTCGTCGACGCCTGGGCACCCGATGTCGAAGACAACTATCGATCGGACTTCACGGTCTTGCCGACCGACAAAGCGTTGGGGATGGTCCTCACCGGCATCGGTGAGCTGAGTCGTGGCGAGCTCGCCGGAGAACGTTTGACTGTCGCCTACGAGGAGCATTCACAAGAGGACGAGCATTCCTGCTTCTCCGACAACACCACATCGGATGTCATCGGCAATGCCTCAGGCATCCAGCGCGTCTACCTGGGCGAAGTTGGCGCCGTAGACGGTCCCGGGATCTTCGAGCTCGTGGAAGCGACGGATGCCGACCTGGCGACGAGGCTCCGAGACGAGATCGCGGCCAGCGTTGCGGCCGCGTCGGCGATTCCCGCGCCTTTCGACAGGAACCTGGCGCCGGGAGTGCCTGATGACGACCCGGGCCGGGTGGCCATCTTCGAAACAGTCGTTTCCTTGGAGCGTCAGGCCGAGACGTTGGTGGAGGCCGCCGATGCCTTGGATCTCCAGCTCAATCTGAGTTGACGTGACCTCGGTTCCCAGGTCTCGTAGAGGGTGGGCCAGGGCATTGCTCGGGCCCACCGTCTTTCTGGCCCTGGCAATCACAGCCTGCTTGACGGCACAGGGAGAACTACTGGTCGAAGCCAGTGGGGGAGAGGGGACCACCACTGCTTCCAGTCGAGACGCATTCGGGATGTCGGCGCGCAATCTCACCGCCGATCAGCGAAGGGGGTTCGAGGTCGGCGACAGCTTCTTCACCCAGAATTGGGTGACCGCACCCTCGTCGACAGAGGCCCGAGACGGTCTCGGACCCCTTTTCAATGCGCAAGCCTGTGCCTCCTGTCACGTGCGAGACGGACGGGGCACACCCGAGGAAGGCCAACCCGGCTTGTTGTTCCGACTTGGCGTGCCGGAGGGAGACCGCTCTGTCGCTGAGCCAACCTATGGCGACCAGCTCCAGGACCGCTCGATCCTCGGGGTTCCGGCCGAGGGTCGGATGGTGCGGTTGTACGTCGAGGAATCGGGTGTCCTCGAGGACGGCGAGCAGTACACACTGCGCAGGCCGATGTACGAGTTCGAGGACCTGGCCCATGGCCCGGTTGCGGTGGAGGTCCAGGTCTCGCCGAGGATCGCTCCGCCCGTGTTTGGTGTAGGCCTGCTCGAGGCGATCCCCGCGGACGACATCGTGGCCGCGGCCGATCCCGACGACACCGACGGAGACGGGATTTCGGGTCGTCCCAACTGGGTGACCGACCCGGTGAGTGGGGACCGGATTCTGGGCCGCTTCGGCTGGAAGGCGAACGTGGCTTCGGTGGAACGGCAGGTGGCAGCTGCCTTCAACGGTGACATCGGGATAACCAGCCCTCTGTCCCCACACGAGAATTGCACCGACTCCGAGACGGCGTGCACCGGCGCCGTCGGCGGGGGGGACCCCGAGATCCCCGCCGATCGGCTGGAGAAGGTGGTGTTCTACAACAGGACCCTCGCCGTTCCCGCTCGTCGTGACCTCGATTCTCCCGATGTCCGGAGTGGCGCAGGGCTCTTCGATGACATTGGATGCACCAGCTGTCATCAACCGTCGCAGCAAACAGGGGAGGACCCGATTACAGCCCTGGCCAACCAGACGATCTATCCGTTCACAGACCTTCTCCTCCATGACATGGGCCCTGGGCTCGCCGACAATCGGCCCGATGGCGTTGCGTCTGGTACCGAGTGGCGCACCTCCCCACTCTGGGGAATCGGTCTCACCGAGACAGTCAATGGCCATGTCTTCTTCCTCCACGACGGCCGGGCGCGGTCCCTCGAGGAGGCAGTCCTATGGCATGGGGGCGAGGCAGAGGAGGCACGGAATGGCTTCACAGCCCTCTCCTCCGAGCAACGCTCTCAACTGATCGCCTTTATGGAGTCGTTGTGAGAAGGTGGGCCGTTCTCGCGTTGGCTCTGCTTGCTCTCTCGTGCAGTGCTGGCCCAACCGATGACGAGGTGGTGCAATCAATGGCCGACGCCGCCTTGGTGCCCTCCTTGGCGGCCTCTTCATCCGCCGCGGACAGGCTCGCAGCGGAGGTGGCCGTCTTCTGCGCCGAACCAAGCACCGATAGCCGGGAGTTGGCTCAGGAAGCGTGGCGAAATTCGAAGCAGGCCTGGCAGCAAGCGATCCTGACCACCTGGTTCGGCCCGGCACAGATGCTGCGAACCGTATCTCGCGTGGACTACGAGCCGGTGAACGAGCAGGCGATCGAGGAGCTTCTCGTCTCGACGGAGACGTTGGACACCGCATACGTGTTGAACCAAGCAGCTTCGACCGTGCGCGGGTTGGGGACCATCGAGTACTTGCTCTTCGATCCGATGGACCGCGGCAGCGAGGACCGGGTCTGCGACATGCTGACAGCCGCTGCGGAGGTCGTGGCGTCGGAGACGCTCGGACTCGAGGAGGCGTGGACCGTGAGCTATCAGCAGGAGACGCCATTCTTGGAGCGGTTTGCGGGGGGGAGCATGGCAAGTGACGATGCCATGGCAGACGCGGTGTCGGCGATCGTGGAGACGTTGAAACAGATGTCTCTCTTCCAGCTGGGCAAGGCAATGGGCATCTCGTCTCAGGAGCCCCTGGTAGCGGCGATCCCGGAAGGGCGCGCCGGGGCCGGGGCCGTTGCGTACGTGGCGCAGCTCGAGGGGGTCAGGCTCCTGCTCGACGGGGGAGGGGAGGCCTCGTTGGGTGCTCTGATCGAGGCCCGCTCCGAGGAGATTGCCGCTCAGATCGACCAGCATCTCGATGCCGCCATCGCAGAGCTCACCGCGATCCAAGCACCGCTCCGAGAGGTTGCAGCTGATGACCCGCATCGACTCCATCCCCTCTACGACCATGTTGCGGAGCTGCTCCGGCTCTTCGAGGCCGACGTGGTGTCGTTGCTGGATATCACTCTCGGGTTCTCAGACGCCGACGGCGACTCCGGATGAGCGCCTCGGCAGGTCTCACGCGGCGGGCTTTGAGACCGGTCGACCCGAGATCGGCGGCTGTTTTCCGGATCGGATTCGGGCTTAGTGGCCTGCTTTTGGTTTGGCGCTTCTTTGCGCGCGGCTGGGTGGACTCGCTTTTCGTAGAACCCGCCTATCACTTTCCCTACCCGGGCTTCGAATGGGTCACCGTCTGGCCGGGATGGGGGATGCACGCCCATTTCGCCCTGATCGGGCTCGCAGCCCTCTGCATCCTCCTCGGTTATCGGACCCGGGTCTGCGCCGCCGTGTTTGCATTTCTCCTTGCGTACGTCGAGCTGATTGATCGGACTCTCTATCTGAATCACTACTACTGGGTGATTCTCACCGCGGCGGTCCTCGTGGTACTCCCGGTGGATCGTGCCTACTCGATTCGCCCCCTGACTGACGGGAGTGGGTTGGTGCCGAGCTGGATCCCTGCCTGGGTGGTCTGGCTGCTCCGATTCCAGGTGGGGATGGTCTACTTCTTTGCCGGGCTTGCCAAGCTCAACTCGGACTGGCTGGTTCATGGCGAACCGCTGGCAACCTGGCTTCCGGCCCGGGCCGACCTTCCCGTGATTGGCTCGGTCTTGGCGATTCCGGGCATGGCGTTGATCGCCTCTTGGCTGGCTGCCTTTTTCGACCTGAGCATCGTGCTCTGGCTCTCCTATCGGCGGACGAGGCTCGTCGCTTTCGGCTTCGTCGCGGCCTTCCACGCATCTACATGGCTCCTATTCCCGGCGATCGGCCTGTTTCCGCTGCTGATGAC
>JALYNX010000045.1 GCA_030772935.1 Actinomycetota bacterium
GGCGGCAGTCGTAGGTCTCAGGTCTCAAGTCTCAAGCTTCAAGACCTCGGACTTGGGACTTGGGACTTGGGACTTCTGGCTGTCAGGAAGACTCAAGGTTCTCCACGCGGTAACCTGTCCTGACCCATGGGGGTGAAACGGTTTCGACGTCGAGTGTTGATGCGTTGGAAGCGAGCCGGGGTCTCCGGGGCCCCGTCAACAAACCGGAAAAACCAATAAGTGCCGAAGATAACTTCGCACTGGCTGCCTAATTAAGTAGCCCGTCCGCCCGGCCGCCTCCCGCACGGCAGGGATCGGGCGCCGCACTGCGGGACGCTCCCCACGGGGTTTCGGGACCGTGGGGCTAAGACAATTCCGGATAGGCACAGGAAAACTCGTCGTCAGAGTTCCCGTCGCCGAAGCTCGCTGACGACTGCGCTCGGAGATGCCAACGCTGAGGGCTCGACGGACCGGGGTTCGACTCCCCGCACCTCCACCAAATTCTACGATCCCCACGTGGGACTCTCTTCCGAGCTCAAGTACCTATATCGGGATCCAAACCGGGCGCAGCGCGCGGCGGCTCGGATCGGGACGACCCGGACGGTTTCCAACGTCTCCCGCATGGTGATGCCAACTCTGGACAGGTTCGTTCTGAAACTCAGCGGGGGAGATGCCACGGCCACCACCTGGCTTCTCGGGATTCCCACCCTGTGGCTCACCACGATTGGCGCCCGCAGCAATGAGGCGCGTCGAGTGCCCTTGTTCGGGATCCCGGTCGACGACAACCTCGCTTTGCTGGGGACCCACTTCGGACATCACTCGACGCCGTCATGGGTTCACAACATCGAAGCCAATCCCTTGGTCGACGTCGACTATCGCGGTCGGTCGGTCCCGGCAGCGGCGAGATCGGCGACGGACGATGAGGAGGGCGTGATATGGGAACTGGCCGGCCGGATATATCCCGGCTATCTGCTCTATGCCGATCGGGTTCCACACCGCAAGATCCGGGTCTTTGTCCTCGAGCCCCGGTGATCCGATAGGGTCGGGGCAACGGCCTGACAGATCGAGGTGAGGACATGGCCGAAAAGACACAACTGATGGTTTGGATCGACCAGGACCTGTGCACCGGCGACGGCATTTGCGAAGAGATCACACCAGATGTCTTCGTCGGCAGGGACGACGGTCTGTGGGTTGTCAAGGAAGAGGCCAAGCACTTCGGTCGGACTGTCGTATTGGATGGCGAGGAAGGTGAAGGTCACGGCCCGGATGGGTCCCGTGGCCTGGCCCGTATTCCGGACGCACTCATCGCAGATGCGATCGAGTCCGCTGAGGAGTGCCCAGGGGAATGCATCATGATCGAGCCCTATCGGGAGGATGCGGTTCTCGGATAGAAGGAGCAGGGATGACACACCAGGACCTACGACCAATCGAGAGGGTCATTATTCGTCTCAGCGAGTCAGGTCTCGGAATACCCGAGATCTCGCGACGCGTTGGCAAGAAGCCGGGCACTGTGATCAGGATCCTCCAGATGATCGATTTGAGGGTGGGGTCGCCACTGAGCCAGGACGTTGGAGATGGCCGTCTTCGCCCCCTGGAGCGTGTGGTCATCAAGCTCCGCGCCCGGGGCGAGAGTTACGGGGAGATCGGGAATCGGCTCGGGCGGAGCGGGGCACATGTCCGGCGTATCGAGACCTACGCCCAACTCAAGCTGGAGGGCTGAGCCGGGGATCGGGCCTAGCCGCCGGGTACCGTCTCTGGCGTGAGCAGCCTGCCCTCCAGGGTGTGGATCACAGAGTCGTCTTCCCGTGACGGGTTGCAGTCTCTCGGTGTCACGATCCCAACCCAATCCAAGATCGATCTGATCGAGGCCCTTGCCGACGCCGGATTGCGCTCTTTCGATGCGGTGTCGTTCGTGAGCCCCAAATCGGTTCCCCAGATGGCCGATGCGGCAGAGGTCATAGCTGGTCTCGAGTCTCGCCACGACCTCGACTTGTGGGGTCTGGTTCCCAACATGAAGGGTCTAGAAGCGGCGCTCGAGGCCGGTGTCACCAGGGTCGGTCTCCTGACGGCGGCCTCCGACACGTTCAGCCAGCGAAATCTCAACGCAACAGTGGACGAGTCGATGCATCGAATCAGACGCATCCTTTCCGAGGCTCCGAGGGGGATCAACTTCCGTGGTTACGTGTCAACCGCTACCCACTGTCCCTTCGAAGGGGAACAAGATCCGGATTGGGTGGCTCACCTCGCCGAAACCCTGGTGGAGTGGGGAGTGGATCAGGTCTATTTGGGGGAGACCATCGGCAAAGCGACACCTGCGCATATCGACCGGCTCCTCGACGAAGTGCTGGGCCGGGTGGGTGCGGACCGGGTGGGTGTGCACTTTCATGACACCTACGGGCAGGCGATCGCCAACACTGTTGTGGCGTTGGAGCGTGGGATCGACAGGTTGGACTCGTCAGCCGGAGGGCTGGGAGGTTGCCCCTATGCCCCGGGAGCCACCGGGAATGTCGCAACCGAGGACGTCCTGTGGCTACTCGACGGCCTGGGGATCAGTCACGGCATCGACCCCGCCGGGGTAGCAGTCGTGGCCTACGACTTCTGCAAAGCGAACGATCTGACATACAACAGCAAAGCCGGACGGGCTCTCCTCGCAGCGGAGGCGGACCAGTGAAATCGATCTACATGACCGAGGATCTGGAGGCGGTGCGTGAGCAGACCCGCACCTACGTCGAGCGTGAGATCGTTCCCAAAGCGGCGGCGTGGGAAAACGAAGGTGTCCCCGTGAAGTCCTGGCGGCCATGGGAAAGCTCGGTTTCTTCGGGCTGCGGATACCAGAAGAGCACGGAGGGATCGGTCTGGGTGCCATGGCGTCGGTGGTGTTCGCCGAAGAGTTGGGTCGGTCCACGTTCGGCGGGTTCACCATCACCGTGCTGG
>JALYNX010000046.1 GCA_030772935.1 Actinomycetota bacterium
TTTCAGGAGTCAACGGCCAGCCGAGCACCCGGAGCAGATGCGCGACGAGCTCGCCGGTACCGGCCGCTTCGCCGTCCACGATGGCGATGTCGCCGAACCCCTCGTTAGTGACGTGGTGGTCGATCACGATGGTTGTGCCGGCCCGCGCCGCATTCGCGGCCAGCTCACCGAGACGGTCGGGCGAGCCGGCGTCGAAGACAATCATGGTCGACGGCTCGGGTGGGAAGTCCTGAGGCGGGACCAGGAGCGACGTGGGAAGGAAGGCCAGGCTCGCCGGCACCGAGAAAGGCGTCCCGAAGCTGGCAACCACCTTCTTCCCGGCATTTTGCGCGGCGATACCAAGACCGAGCATCGAACCCAACGCGTCCCCGTCGGGCCCGACATGACACGCAAGCGCCAGTGTCTCGGCGGAAATGATCGCCTTTGCCGCCTTCTCCAGGATCGCTTCGTCGATCACTCGGCCCCGCTCCCCTCTTGACGCAAGCTCCGGAGGATGTGCTCGATGCGGTTCCCGTCGAGCACACCGGGGTCGATCACGAATTCGAGAGTGGGTGTGAACTTCATCCTGACCTGGCGGCCGATCGCCGCTTGCAGTCGGGGGGCTGCCTTGCGCAATGCGACCAGCGCGATTTCCTGGGCGTCGGCACCGAGAACGTCCACATAGACGATGGCCGACCGCAGATTGAGACTGGTGTCGACCGCGGTTATCGAAACCATCTCGAGACGGTCGTCGTTCAACCGCTCCACTTCCTCGGCGAGAACCTCCCGGAGTGTTGAGTTGACCTTGAGCATTCGTGGGCTGGTCTCTCTCATACCGGATCCTCCAACTCGCTGATATGGATGTCGACCACCTCGACTTCAAGTCGTGTGTCAAGGTAGCGACGAAGCTTTGCGATCTGCATTGCGAGACTCTCGCCGTCCCGAGCCGCGATTGCTATCCCGAGCGCTGCTTTCTGCCATCGGTCGTGATGGTCGACTTCGGCCACGCTGAATGATCCCAATCGCTTGATGCCCTCGATGACCGGGCGCAGAATCGAGCGCTTCGCCTTGAGAGACTGTGGGCTGGGCAGATGCAGTTCGACCCTGAGGGCCGCGGCGCGCATCAGGTCCGGGCGACCTCGCGGATCAGATAGGCCTCGATGCTGTCGCCCTCCTTGACGTCGTTGTAGTTCTCGAAGCTCATGCCGCATTCGAAGCCGGCTGCCACCTCTCGAACATCGTCCTTGAAGCGCTTGAGCGTCGAGATGACTCCGTCGTGGATGACGATCCCATCCCGGAGCAATCTTGCCTTCGCGCCACGCTGGACAACACCCTCGACGATGTAACACCCAGCGACCGTCCCTGCCCGCGGGACCTTGAAGATGGCCCGCACCTCAGCGGTCCCCAGCACCTGTTCGTGCTCGACCGGGGCCAACTGCCCGACCAACAACAGCTCCACGTCATCCAACATCTCATAAATGATCCCGTAGGTTCGGATTTCGATCCCGGCCTGCTCGGCTGCTTTCCGGGCCTTCGGCTCGGGACGCACGTTGAAGCCGACAATCACAGATTCGGTGACCTCAGCCAGCGTGACGTCGTTCTCGTTGATCCCGCCGACCGCCCCATGGACGATCTGGATCTTCCCCCCTTCGCGCTCGATCTTGACGATCGACTCACGGAGGGCCTCCAGCGACCCTTGGGCGTCGGCCTTGACGATGAGGTTGAGATGGGCCTCGTCGGTGCGCAGTTGATCGAGCAGCCCTTGCAACCTGTCGCGAGCCGATGGGACGGCCTGATTCGCCATCCTGAGCTCCTGCTCTCGCTCCGTGGCGAGACGACGCGCCTCACGATCCGACTCGACTGCCTCGAAGTAGTCCCCGGCGACAGGGACGTCGTCCCATCCCATTATCTGCACCGGGTCGGAGGGCCCCGCCGACTTCAACGGCTGGCCGTTCTCGTCCATCAGACCGCGGGCTCGTCCCGCGACCGCTCCCGCCACGAAGGAATCGCCCTTGTTGAGAGTGCCGCGCTGGATGATCACGGTCGCCACCGCGCCCTTCCCCGTCTCGAATCGGGCTTCAACGACCACCCCTGAGGCGGGGGCGTCGGGATTCGCTTTGTACTCCTCGAGCTGGGCGATCAGGTCGACCACCTCGAGCAGATCGTCCACCCCGTCACCGTTCAGCGCCGACACCTCCACACTGGGCACATCGCCACCGAGTTCCTCGGTGATGATGTTGTGCTCGGTGAGCTCGGTCCGCACCCGAGTCGGATCAGCTCCGGGCACATCGATCTTGTTGACCGCAACGACGATCTTGACCCCAGCCGCCCTGGCATGGGAGATGGCCTCCACCGTTTGCGGCATGACACCATCGTTGGCGGCGACCACCAACACGACGATGTCGGTGATATTGGCCCCACGAGCTCGCAGGGCGGTGAACGCCTCGTGACCCGGAGTGTCTATGAACGTGACCGGGTGCCCGTTCACATCCACCTGGTAAGCGCCGATGTGCTGGGTGATCCCTCCCAGTTCCCCGTCCACGACGCTCGTCTTGCGAATCTGGTCGAGAAGGGTCGTCTTGCCGTGATCGACATGGCCCATGACCGTCACTACGGGCGGCCTCGGCTTGAGATCCTGGGCCCTGTCAGCGTGCTCGGGACGATCCGACACCACCGGGGCCGCTGGCACATCCTCGACGTCGACCATGAAACCGTACGACTCTGCGATCTCCTCCATGAGGTCGGCCGGCATCGGCTGGCCCGCGCCCACCGGCATCCCGCGGAGCAGGAGGGTCTTGACGATCTCGCTCGAGGGCACACCGAGTGACTCGGCAAACTCTGAAACAGTCGCCCCTTCCTTGAGAGAGGCCAGTCCCACTTGGGTTTCGGCCGGGGACGTCTCATCATCTGGCTCGTCCGGCGGCTCCACAACTTCGAGCTCAACCGCCTGCGCCGGCTCATCACCGGCCACGGCCAGCCGGAGAAGCTCAGTTGCTTCCTCGTCGAGGCCAGATGAGGCCGTCTTCACATCGAGTCCCAGAGCCTGGGCCTGCTCGAGAACCACTTTCGAGTCAACGCCCAGCTCGCGGGCCAATTCATAAATCCTCATGATTCAGCTCTTCATTCGCTCTCGTGGTCATCGGTATCGATGACTGCGTCTTCGTCGTCGTCCTCTGTGGCCACGAGTGCCTGCGCGGTCTCGGTGGCATCGTCCTCCGGAGTCTCCGCTGCTTCCTCGATCGTCTCCTCGGCGAGGGCGTCCTCGACGACCTCCTCGACCGCGGCCTCCTCGGTGGCCTTCTCTTCAGTGGCGGTCTCTTCGGTTGCGGTCTCTTCGGTGGCAGTCTCTTCGGCCAACGCCTCGGGCTCGGCTTCAACCTCCGCCTCGGCCTCGGCGCCCTCAGTATCAGAGCGAATATCGACCTTGTATCCGGAAAGCCGGGCCGCGAGACGGGCGTTCTGGCCCTCCTTGCCAATGGCGAGTGAAAGCTGGTGCTCGGAGACCACCACATCGGCTGTCTTGTCCGCCTCGTTGATGTGGACCTCTTTGACCTTGGCCGGGCCGAGTGCCTCGGCGATGAATTGGCCGATGTCGTCACGCCACTGGACCACGTCCACCTTCTCACCCCTGAGCTCGTTCACCACCTGGCGCACTCGTGAGCCCCGAGCCCCCACACAGGCGCCTTTGGGGTCGACGTTTGCGTCGTGGGAGACGACGGCAATCTTGGTGCGATGCCCGGGCTCCCGGGCGATGTTCACGATTTCCACCGTGCCATCAGTCAGTTCCGGTACCTCGAGCTCGAGGAGACGGCGCACGAGGTCGGGATGGCTCCGGGAGACCACGATTTGAGCTCCTTTGGCTTCGTTGCGCACCTCGAGTATCAAGGCCTTCACCCGGTTGCCCCGCTCCAGACGTTCGAATGGGATCCGCTCCGATCCGGGGAGGATGGCCTCGGCATCACCGAGGTCGAGAATGACGGACCGATAGTCGACCTGCTGCACGAGGCCGGTGACCAGGTCGCCTTCACGTCCCTCGTACATCTCATAGACGTGCTCTCGCTTGGCCTCCCGCAGCTTGTGCTGCATGACCTGCTTGAAGGACTGGGCTGCGATCCGCCCGAACGCCTCCCCCTCCGGGGTGTCCTCCCATTCGGCGGTCACGTTGCCTTCTTCATCCAACTCTTGGGCATAGACCGTCACCTCGCCCGAGTCGGGGTCGATGGTGACCCGCGCCTCCTCGGCCGCACCCGGGCTCCGCTTGTAGGCGGCCACCAGGGCGTTGGCGAAGGCATCGAGGATGGTGTCGATCGCCACGCCCCTCTCCCGGGCGAGGACTTCGATCGCCTCCATCATCGTGTCGAGCTTCATATTTCTCCTTCAGTGGCCCGGTTTGGGGGCCTTCTCCCACCTGAACACGGTGTTCGCGGTGAGGACGTCTTCGTAATTCACAACCTGGCTTTCCCCTTCGGCCTCCACGGTGAAGGACGACTCGCCGGCGTCGGCGATCACCCCTCTAACCGTGGTCTTGCCTCCCTCGGCGGCGACCTTGGCGACGACCTCCCGGCCCAGCGACTTCACGTAGTGGCTGGGGCGGCGGAGTTTTCGCTCCAGGCCCGGTGAGGTGACCTCGAGCTGATATGGGTCGTTGAGTTCCGTCTCATGGTCCAGGAGACGGGAGACACCGCGCGAGACTTGGGCCAGCCGCTCGATGTCGACATCCTTGCCGTCGACCACGATCCGGAGCACACGCCCCGGCCCGCGGCCGAACAACTCGACATCGTCGAGCTCCAGATGTTCGGCGACGAGATAATTCTCGACCACCGGCCAGATGTCAGCCACCGTTGTCACCTATGTCACTCCACAACAAGTCAGGTGGGTACCAAAGGCGCCCACCTGATCAAAAAAGCGTCCTGTTGTCGGATCTGATTATAAGGGTGTCGGCTGAGTCCCGAAGCGCTCGGACTCCACAGTGCTCCTGACCGTGCTCACCAGGTCGATGAGCGCAACGTCTGATTTCACCATTCCCCGGCGGGCCGTCAGCTCGACCATGCCCTCGGCCACCCCACGAGGACCGACCGTGACCCGATAGGGAACGCCGATCAACTCCGAATCGGCGAATTTGACGCCGGGGCGCTCGTCTCGATCGTCGAGCAGCACTTCGATCCCCGCGTCGGCCAATTCCTGATAGATCCCATTGGCAGCGTCCATGGTGGGCCCGTCATCGGGGCGCACCACCGTGATGACGACCTCGTAAGGGGCCACCGAGACGGGCCAGATGATCCCACCGTCGTCATATGAGGATTCGACAACGGCAGCCATGGTCCGTTCCACACCAATGCCGTACGAGCCCATGATGATCGGCCGGCTCTCCCCGGATTCGTCCTGAACAGTGGCCCCGAACGCTTCTGAGAACTTGGTTCCCAGCTTGAAGATGTGACCGACCTCGATCCCCTTCCATCTCTCCAGTGGGCTCCCGCAAACCGAACACGGCTCTCCGGCGCCGACCGCCCGCAGATCTGCCCACACCCCGACCCCGATGTCACGGCCTACGTCCACCCCCGAGTAGTGCCAGTCGTCCTCGTTCGCCCCGGTGACCAGGCTCTTTCGACCTTCGAGGGCCCGATCCGCGATCACCGTCGGACTCGTCACTCCCACCGCACCCAGACTCCCTGGGTCGGCCCCGAGCAGATCGCGGATCTCCTCGGGCAAGGCAGCCCGGATCTCGGCCGCACCCGTGACATCGATCAGTTTCTGCTCTTGGAGCTCGTGGTCCCCGCGGAGCAGAACGAGAACCGGCTCGCCGTCGAGGACATAGACGAGGGTCTTGATCTGGCGATCGGGCGGGGCAACCTCGGGATGAGCCTGGGCCAGGGTCTTGATTGTCCTCAGCCCAGGGGTGGGAAATCGCTCCAGGTCCGCCCCGGCTCCGTCATCGAAGGGGGCCACGGAAGACAGGGCGCGTTCCACATTGGCCCGATACCCGCAGTTGGCGCAGGTGACTATCCAGTCCTCCCCTGCATCGCTGCGCACCATGAACTCGACCGACTCCGACCCGCCCATGGCCCCTGACGAAGCCTCGACGTCGATCGGATCGAGGCCGCAGCGTCGAAAGATGTCGAAGTAGGCGACGCGATGCTTGTCGAACCCGGTGTCGAGCCCCGACTGGTCGATGTCGAGTGTGTACGAGTCTTTCATCGTGAACTCACGGACCCGAAGCAGGCCGGACTTGGGACGGGGCTCGTCACGGAACTTGGTCTGGATCTGGTACCAGATCTGGGGAAGCTCCCGGTAGGAGAAGAGCTCGGTGGCAAGACTGGCGAACACCTCCTCGTGGGTCATCCCGAGAACGTGATCCGCCTGCTTGCGGTCTTGGAACTTGAAGAGGTTGTCGCCCATCAACGTCCAACGCCCGCTCGTTTTCCAGATCTCCGCGGGGTGGAGGGCGGGAAGCAGGAACTCCTGGCCCCCGATCCGGTTCATCTCCTCCCTGATGATCCCGGCCACCTTGGTCCGAACCCTGATCCCGAGAGGCAGGATCGAGTAGGAGCCGGCCGCCAGTTGACGGATGAACCCGCCCCTGACCAGCAGTTTGTGACTGATGGCCTCGGCGTCAGCCGGGGCATCTCTAAGGGTCGGGATGAAAGCTTGGGTCCAGCGCATTGGTGTGTCGCCCCGAGGGGGAAGGCGACGGTAGTCAGTCCGAGGAGGCGACCTCGGCGACGCGGGCCCGACGATCCTTGGAGTGATTGACATCCCCCTGGATCTGGATCAGCTCCTCTCGGGAAGCGGCCGCGATCTCCGCAGCGTTGGCTTGAGCATGGGCCAAACGGCTCTCGACACCCTCTTCGACGAGTTTCCGCGCCTCGTCGAGGAGCGCTTCGACCATGTCAGCCTCCGGCACCACCCTCACCACCTGACCCTTGATGAAGAGGTGGCCCTTGCCCCGGCCTGCCGCGATCCCGATGTCGGCCTCCCGGGCCTCTCCGGGACCGTTGACAACACACCCCATGACTGCCACCTGGATCGGGAGATTCTCCGCTTCGAGAGCCGCTTGGGCCCTGGTGGCCACGTCGATGACGTCGACCTCGGCCCGGCCACACGATGGGCAGGCGATGAGATCCAGTCCCTTGCGCTCGCGCAGCCCGAGAATCTCGAGGAGTTGGCGACCGGCCTTGGCCTCCTCCACGGGGTCAGCAGTCAGGGAGAATCGGATGGTGTCGCCGATGCCCTCATCGAGGAGGGTCGCGATGCCGGCGACACCCTTGATCAACCCGGCGGGAGGCGGCCCGGCCTCGGTAACACCGAGATGGAGTGGATAGTCCACCGTCTGGGACAAGAGACGGTAGGACTCAATCATCGAAGGGACATTGGAGTGCTTCACCGAAATCTTGATGTCGGTGAAGTCGACCTCCTCGAGATATCGGATCTCTTTGAGAGCCGAGTCGACCAAGGCCTGGGGAACCGCGCTCCCGTATTGCTCGAGTATGTCCTTGTCCAGCGACCCCGCGTTGACCCCGACCCGTATTGGAACCCCGCGATCCTTGGCCTCGCGGGCCACAGCCTTGATCTGATCCTCTTTTCGGATGTTGCCCGGGTTGAGACGTAGCCCCTGAACCCCTGCCTCCAGGGCGGCCAGCGCCAGGCGGTACTGGTAGTGGATATCGGCGATGATCGGAACCGGGGACCGGGGCACGATCTCGGACAGCCCTTGGGCCGCCTCTACCTCGTTGCAGGTGATGCGAACTATGTCGGCGCCGGCGCCGGCCAGCGCATAGACCTGGGCGAGAGTCCCATCGACGTCGGCAGTCTTGGTGGTGGTCATCGACTGCACCGAGATCGGCGCGTCGCCGCCAACCGCGACCTTGCCCACGTGTAGTTGTCGGGTGGGGCGTCTTGGTGTCAAAACTGGCCTAGGTCAACGATATCGGGTTCACGATATCGAGGATGATCGCAACGAAACCGAGGAAGGCGAAGATCGCGATCACGGCAGCCGCCACTGGGGCCAACCTGCGAACGTTGGCCTCCCGTCCCGTCAGCTTCTCGTAGAGGGCCACGGCGAAATGGCCGCCATCTAGGGGGAACAGGGGAAGCAGATTGATCGTCGCCAGGATCACATTTACAAAGGCAAGGATCCCGAGGAAGGCCCCCGTCGATTGGGCCTGGGTGCCGATGTTGACGATTCCGATCGGGCTCACCGGTCTGATCTCCGGGTCGATGTCGGTGTCGCCGCCGAAAACACCCACGTACTGGGCGAGACTCGATGGCTTGAGCATGTCGCCCAGCGCCTTGAAGGTGAAGCCGATGCCGTCCCAGATCTGCTCTCCAGCGACACCGATCGCCTGCACCGGGCCTTGCGGGAAATTCTCGACCATCGGGGAGACGCCCAGGAAGCCGGTGGTAACCGAACCGTCCCCACTCGTCTGTTCGACCAAATCGACTTCCAAGACACGGGTGTCGCCACCGCGTTCGACCGTGACCGTGGTCGGGCCACCGCCAACGGCGTCGAGAGCAACCCGGATGTCCTCCCAGACCTCGATCTGATGGGGACCGATCGCCACGATTGCGTCACCGCGTCTCAACCCGGCCACCGAGGCCGGCGTCGGCACGGTTTCGTCGCCCACCTTCACGGTCGCGATGACCTCCTCCACCGCCGGCTGGATCACGTCGACCCCGTTGGCGAGCACAAGCCCGTAGAAGATGACAAAGCCGATCAGGAAGTTCATCCCCACCCCGGCGAGGACCACCACACTCTTCTCCCAGAACTTCTTCTCGCGATAGGTCCGCCCGACGTCAGCCGGGTCAACTTGCTCGAGGGGGTTCATGCCGATGATCCGCACGTAGCCGCCCAGGGGGAGCAGTTTCACCCCGTACTCGGTCTCGCCGCGCTGGGTGGACCAGAGCTTGGGCCCGAAGCCAAAGAAGAACTGGGTGGTCTTCATCCCCACCGCTTTGGCCGCGAGGAAATGACCCGCCTCATGGGCGGTGACGAAGATGATGATTGCGACCGCTGCCGCCAACCCTCCGAGCACGGTGAAAGGCTACCGTCGTTGGTGGTCTAGTCAGCAGGCTCCCGCGATCAAGGCGGCCGCGGCGGCGCGTGCCTCTGCATCGGCGGCGAGCGCCGATTCCACATCGGTGATCTCTCGCCATGGGACCGATTCGAGGGCCCGGGCCACGACGTCGCTTATCCCGAGAAAGCCGAGACGGCGCTGGAGAAAGGCTTCGACGGCCACCTCGTCGGCCGCGTTGAGCACGGCGGGACTCGAGCCACCCTGAACTCCTGCCGCAAAAGCGAGGTCGATCGCGGGGAAGGTCAGCCGATCCGGTTCCTCGAAGCTGAGTGTGAGGTTGTCGAAGGAGAACGGCTCGAACGATGCGGGGGCTCGGTCCGGGGCGGTCAATGCGTATTGGATGGGAATTCTCATGTCGGGGCGACCGAAATGGCCCTTCCACGAGCCGTCGACGAACTCCACCGCGGAATGGAGAACGGATTGGGGATGCACCACGACATCGATCTGTTCGAACGGGATGTCGAACAGAAAGTGGGCCTCGATGACTTCGAGACCCTTGTTGAACAGAGTGGCAGAGTCGATCGAGATCCGACGCCCCATCTCCCATGTGGGATGACGCAGTGCCTCCTCGGGGGTGACATCGGCCAGCGAGTCCCGGTCCCGACCCCGGAACGGCCCACCGGAGGCGGTGAGCATCAATCGGGCAACGGAGCGCGGGCTCTCACCGGCGAGACATTGCATCAGCGCGGAGTGCTCACTGTCCACCGGGATCAACTCGCCGCCGTGCGCGGAGAGCGCAGCCATCACCACCGGGCCTGCCGCCACCAGGCTCTCCTTGTTGGCGAGCGCGACCCGATTACCCGCCTCGAGGGCAGCGACAGTGGCCCGCAGACCGGCCGCACCCACGATTGCATTGACCACGATCGACCCGGGGATGCGGGCGAGCTCGGTCACGGCATCGCTGTCGAACAAGACCGGTCGACCCAGACTGGCGGTGAACTCCTTCCTGTCCTCCCCGGAGCCGCCCGCCACCGCGATATGGGCTTGTGGGTAGCGGGCCCCCAGCTTCAGAAGATCGGGGGAGGGAGCACCCGCCGCTAGAGCCACCACCTCGAACCCGAGACTGTCTGCGACCTCCAGCGTCTGGGACCCGATGGATCCGGTCGCCCCGAGGACGACCACCGGCCGGGTCACAGAAGCCCGAAACCCCGGAACAGGAAATACATGGCCGGGATTGCGAACAAGAACGAGTCGATGCGATCGAGGATCCCGCCATGTCCGGGCAGGACAGAGCCCATGTCCTTGACGCCGAGGGACCGCTTGACCATCGACTCCGCCGCGTCCCCGATGGGGCCGATCACCCCGACGACCAGAGCGGCCACCAGGCCCTTGGCAATGCCGATGTCGGCCCACCCCGGAAAGGTGACGAGGATCGAGGCGATGACCATGCCGGCGAGCAGGCCGCCGAACAGACCTTCGATGGTCTTGTGTGGCGAGAGAACCGGGGCCAGCTTGCGTCGCCCGAACGAACGCCCGACGAAATAGGCGCCCATGTCGGCGAAGGCGATCAACAGCACCACGAAGAGGATGTGCTCGAGGGGCCGGGCGCCGGCTGCGATGAGGATTGCGAAGGACAGCAAGCCCACCCAAGCCATGGCTCCCACGGTCACCCCGGCGTCCTCCAGAGGCTGGCGGCGAGGTGAGAGCGAGAAGAAGAGAACAGACCCTGCTGCCACCAGGGCCGCCCAGCCGCCGATGGCGACGACTCCGATGGTGTGTGCCCCCACCCCCATGAAGACAACTCCCAGCAAGCCGAACAGAGAGAGCGGCCGATATCCGGCATGACGAACTGTTGCGTAGAACTCACCGGTGGCTACCACCATCACCAGGATCACGAATGTGGTGAACCACCAGCCTCCCAGGAAGAGACTCCCCAGGAACATCCCAAAGATGACCACCGCCGACCCGACCCGCATCGCAAGGTCCGAGCTCGCGGCTTGCTCCCGGGCCTCGTAGTCCTCCTCGCTGTCCGACCTTGCCCCGGTCACGTCGTCGAAACTGACCAAACCGCTGTCGACACCTGGCATCGTGGCGGCCACCGCCTGCTGCTTCCACTCCTCCTCGGCGGCTCGGCTCACCTCTTCTGCAAGACCCCGGTATTCCTCGGTGGTCGCGGCGGCATAGTCCTCGGCGGTGTAGTCCTCGAGCGCTCCGTTGTCGGCGCTCATCGCCTCCCAATCGGTGAGATCGACGTCACTCGGTGCCGTCGGCTCGGTGTCGGGAAGCGTGAAGATATCGGCGTCGCCCTCGGGGTCCTCTGACTCCCAGGGCCGCCGGAAACCCTTGTCCCGTTCATTGTCGGTGCGGTCGCTCATACCTCGAGCAGGTCTTCTTCCTTGTTGGCTAGCAGCTGATCGATTCTCACCACGAAACGATCGGTGAGCTTTTGGAGGTCGTCCTCGCCGCGGCGTATGTCGTCGTCCGAGATCTCACCATGAAGCGCCTCCATATCGGTTTTCAAGTGGCGCCGGATGTTACGGATTGCGACCCGCCCTTCCTCTGCCATGTGCTTGACGACCTTGATCAGGTCGCGACGGCGCTCCTCGGTGAGTGGTGGGAAGGCGATCCTGATCACCGCTCCATCGTTGGACGGGTTGAGACCTAGATCCGATTGCTGGATCGCCCTCTCGATGTCCGCGACAGTTGACCGGTCGAACGGATTCACAACCAATAGTCGAGGCTCGGGAACCGCAATTGAGGCCAGCTGTTGGAGAGGAGTCGGAGTTCCGTAGTAGTCGACATGAATCCGCTGCAAGAGTTGGGGGTTGGCCCGTCCGGTCCTCACCGTGGAGAACTCAGTTGCGACGTGATCGGTTGCCAGCTCCATCTTGTGCTCCGCCTCGGTCAAGAGATCGCCGATCATCGCCCTCACCTCCTCTCAGTGGATCACCGTGCCAATTCGCTCGCCGCTGACCGCTTTGAGAATGTTGCCTGGGGCGAACATATCGAAGACGACGATCGGCACTCCGTGCTCCTTGCACATCGTAACGGCGGTGGTGTCCATGACCCTCAGTTCCCGGGAGATGAAATCCATGTAGGAGAGATCAGGCATGAGGTTGGCGTCGGCGTGGGTTGCCGGGTCGGCGTCGTAGATGCCGTCGACCTTGCTCGCCTTGAGCAGCACTTCGGCCCCGATCTCGACCGCTCTCAAAGCAGCCGTGGTGTCAGTTGTGAAGAACGGATTGCCGGTGCCGGCTGCGAAGATCACGGCCCGGCCCTTCTCAAGGTGACGGATGGCCCGCAATCGGATGTAGGGCTCGGCGAGCTCCTGCATCGTTATGGCGCTCTGAACTCGGGTTGGCACCCCCTGCTTTTCCAGGGCGTCTCGCAGCGCCAGGGCGTTGATGACCGTTGCCAGCATCCCCATGTAGTCGGCGGACGCGGGATCCATTCCTTTTGCGGCTTGGGATACCCCCCGGAAGATGTTGCCGCCTCCCACGACCACTGCGATCTGCACACCGGTGGCGTGGGCTATCGCCACCTCTCCCGCCACCCGAACCACCGTGGCGGGGTCGATGCCATAGCCGACATCGGGATCGGCGAAGGCCTCGCCGGAAAGCTTGAGCACTACCCGTCGCGGCCTGTCTGTCACTTCGCTCTCCTACTCACCGACGGCCACCCTTGCGAACTTGCGCACAGATATGTTCTCCCCCATCTTGGCCGCGAGCTGGGAGACGAGGTCGCCCACTGTGCCTTCGAATTTCTCGGCATTGACGAATTTCTGGTCGTAGAGGATCTTGTCGGCGTACCAGGCATTGAGCCTCCCCTCGACGATCCGATCGACCACTTCTTCGGGCTTGCCCTCGGCTGCAGCCTGGCGGGTGAGCAAGTCCCTCTCCTGGGCGACTTCCTCGGGGTCGGCTTGCTCGCGGGTGACCCACGACGGATTCGCCCAGCTCACATGCATGGCGATGCCGTCCGCGGTCTCGCGGAACTCGTCGCTCTTGGCGACGAAGTCGGTCTCGCAAGCCAGTTCGACCATGACTCCCATCACCGGGCGCCCGTTCTGGATATGGATGTAAGTCCCAATGGTCCCCTCGTTGGCCTCCCGGTCGGCGCGTTTCGCCGAGCTCGCCTGACCGCGCTCTCTGAGAAGCTCAAACGCCTTGTCGAAGTCGCCGTCGGCGTCGGTGAGGGCCTGTTTGGCGTCCATCATCCCGACACCGGCGTCGACCCGGAGTTTCTGGATGTCCTTGGCGGTGAAGTCGGCCATGATCGGTCTCAGGACTCTTCGACGTCGTCCGCCTTGGCCGTCTTGGCCGTGGCCAACTCCCGCCCCTCGAGGGCGGCATCGGCCAGGGCCCCGGCGATGAGGTCGGCGGCGCGGATCGCGTCGTCGTTGCCCGGGATCACGTACTCGACCTGGTCGGGGTCACAGTTACTGTCGACAAGGGCAATCACTGGTAACCCCAGCCTGGAAGCTTCGGTGACCGCGGTGGTCTCGACGTTGACGTCGATCACAAACACGGCGTCGGGGACGCGCTGCAGGTCAGCCACCCCGCCCAGGTTCTGCTCGAGCTTGCCCAGCTCTCGACGCAGCTTGAGACGCTCCTTCTTGGGCAGCGAGTTGATCTCGCCGCTCTCTTCGAGACGCCGCAGCTCACGCATGTAGAAGATCCGCTTCTGGATCGTGGCGAAGTTGGTGAGCATCCCTCCCAGCCATCTGAAGTTGACGTAAGGCATCCCGGAGCGGCTGGCGTGCTCGGCAACCGCGGTCTGAGCCTGCTTCTTGGTGCCCACGAAGAGCACCGTGCCGCCACCAGCCACCAGGTCCTTGACGTACGCCGTTGCGTCATTGATCTGCTCCAGGGTTTGGCGCAGGTCGATGATGTGTATCCCGTTGCGCTCCCCATAGATGTAGGGGCGCATTTTTGGATTCCAGCGTCGGGTCTGATGCCCGAAATGGACGCCGGCCTCCAAGAGTTGCTTCATGGTGACAGCCACCGGTGATTCCTTTCTGGTTGTACCTCCGCCCGCCGGTGGAAGACCACCCGACTCTTTCGAGTCACTCTCTTTCGGGACGCGCCCGACCAGTGAGAGTCAGCGAGCGTGCGTGATTGGGCAATTGTAAGGGCCGAAGGCGTGGTCCGGTAATCGAGACCGACCTCAGTCGAAAAGCACTGCACCCAGGGAGGCGAACAGCCGCTCCGAGGCGGTATTGCCCTCGGTGATGAAGGCATTGACCTGGCGGTTGGAGGTTCGGGCGAGACAGTCCAGCGCCGACACCAGAACCAGCCGCGCCAGACCCTGGCCTTTTCGCAACGATCGCGTCATGACGTATGCGATCAGAGGGCCGCCCTCCCAGATGCTGACCAGAGTCGCCGCTGCCAGCTCACCGCCGATCTCCACGACGCGGGAACATTCCAGCATTGGCTCTGTCGCGAAGTACTCGTCGATCTCGGTCCTGGCATCTGCGAGGTCCTCTCCGTCGTAATCGATGGTCCCCACGTAGGCGTCGAACATGAGTTGCGCCAGCGCATCGCCGTCGTCGAGCGACGGCGACCGAATCTCTCCCCGCACCGGATCGGTGCCGGAGATGATCCATCCGTCGAGGTCGATCAGATATCGATGCCGAAGCCGATCGGTCACCGGATCATTCAACCCCACGACGGCTCTCCGAGCCGGTTCCGAAGGGACATCATCGTCTTGGCGTGGATCTGACAGACTCGTGACTCGGTGACTCCGAGGACGTCGCCGATCTCGGCCAGGGTCATGCCTTCGTAGTAGTAGAGAG
>JALYNX010000047.1 GCA_030772935.1 Actinomycetota bacterium
GTTCCTGTGATCGCAAGGTCGTGGGGGTTCAAGTCCCCCCTCGCCCACCGTGATTCTTGATACTCCCAGGCCCAGGAAACGGCTGGTGGTCCGCTTCCTATGGCCACTTCTGATAAGCGCCGCGGCCGTCATCGCGGTCGCGGTCTCCAGCGCGGGCAACGACACGCGGGCAGATCTCACCTATCTCGACGCGCTCCAGGAACAGGCCGGGGCTCTTTCGCTGCGGGGCGATGCCCTGCGCGAGGTGATAGCTCGTCTTGCTCGGATCGATCGCACCGAACTGGTTGCCCTGGTCGACGGGATGCGGGCCGACATTGCTGTCGGACTCGAGCTTGTAGCCGAGGAGCCGCCGTCGCAGACCCTGTTCGGAGTCAACGCCCTCTACCGGCAAGCCCTCGAGGCATGGGACGCCGGGATCGGCGGCTTCGCTTCAGCTCTTCTCGCCTCCGCGGATGATCCTTCGAGCACGGTGGGGGTTGACAACATCGCCAACTCGCTTGCGGAGATCCGCGCCGGTGACCGTCTCTATGTCGACCTGGTCGCGGAAATGGATCGCCAGGACGTGCCCGACTCGGTGGCGCCGATGCCCACCGTGGTCCTGATGCCGGCTGACGGCGAGTTGTTCAGTCTTTCCCAGGCCTATGTCCTGGCGGCGCTATCACCCAACAGTGGATTGGCCCTACGGCCCGGGTTGTCGGTGAGTCAGGTGGTCACCGAGCCTGAATGGGAGGTGGACCCTTCCAATGCGGCCGTGCTGCCGGCAACCGACACGGTCTCGTTCAATGTGGTGGTCTCCAATCGGGGGAATGTTTTGAGTCCGGTTGCCCAGCTGCGTCTCGTCCTCACCGGTGGTGGCGAGCCTGTGACTTTGGAGAAAGGGGTGTCGTCGCTGCAACCCGAAGCATCCACCACGGTCTCATTCGACGATCTCGCCGTTGAGCCGGGTGGGGCATACGACGTGAGGGCCACCCTGATCGGCCTGGAAGCGGATATCGACACGACAGACAACGAAATCGCCGTTGTCTTCACGGTTAACGAGGGGGAGAGCTCCGGGTAGCCCAGCCGGTACCATCCGGCGCCCGATGATCGACCCCCGACTGCTTAGAGAAGACCCGGATCTGATACGAGATTCGCTGCGGCGTCGCGGCTCGACCATCGATCTCGATTTCCTGATCGCCTTGGAAGCAACGATGCGCTCCAAACGCCAGGAGGCAGAGATCTTGAGGGCTCGTCAGAAGGCAGCAGGTCGTCTGATCGCCACCCTGACCGGGGCCGAGAAGGATGCCGCTGTCGCCGAGGTCGCAGAATTGGCCGCTGCGGTCAAGGAGGCGATGGCCGAGGCGGATCGTCTCGCCGTCGAATTCGAGCGGGCCATGCTCGAAATCCCCAACCTGGTGGCGCCGGACGCCGCCGACGGCCTGACCGAAAACGACAGCCTCGAGATCAAGAGGATCGGCGATCCGCGGCCGGATGGGCGTGATCATGCCTCTCTGGGTGAGTTGCTCGACGTCATCGACACCACCCGTGGCGCCAAGGTTTCGGGCAGTCGGTTCGGATATGTCAAAGGCAAGGGCGCCCTGCTCGAGTTCTCCCTGGTGCGCTGGGCCATGGACCACCTGGTGAAGGCGGGATTCACCCCGATGATCCCCCCAGTCCTGGTCCGCGAGGAGGCCCTGGAAGGCACCGGTTTCTTTCCCGAGGCGAGAGAGCAGGTCTACGAGATCCCGAAAGACGAGTTGTTCCTCGTCGGCACCTCCGAGGTCCCCCTTGCCGCCTATCACGGCGACGAAATCCTGGAAGCCGACGCCCTGCCGGTGCGGTATGCCGGTTTCTCAACCTGCTTTCGACGTGAGGCGGGCACTTACGGCAAGGACACAGCCGGGATCTTCCGGGTTCATCAGTTCGACAAGGTCGAGATGTTCGTCTTCACCACTCCGGAAGAATCGGTCGAGGAGCACGAGCGAATTCTCGCCATCGAGGAGGAGTTGGTCGCCCAGTTGGAGATCCCATATCGGGTCGTGAACATCGCCGCCGGTGACCTGGGAGCCTCGGCCGCCAAGAAATACGACATCGAGGCCTGGTTCCCGAGTGAGCAGGCGTATCGCGAGCTCACCTCGTGTTCCAACACCACCGACTACCAGGCACGCCGTCTCAAAGTGAGGATGAAGACCGAGATCGGGAACCAGGTGCTGCACACCCTCAACGGCACCGCCTGTGCGGTGGGTCGCACCATCATTGCCCTCCTCGAGAACCATCAGCGCCCTGACGGCTCGGTGGAGATCCCCGAGGCGCTGCGGGCTTACACCGGGTTCGACCTGATCGAGCCGTGAGCGAGGTCTCCAACCCGATCTTCGCCCGGATCGCGGCCCGCTACGACAGGATCAACCGCATTCTCTCACTGGGCCGGGAGCGAGCCTGGCGCCGTCGCGGTGTCGAGATGTTGAGCCCGGGAGTGGTGATGGATCTCGGATGCGGCACCGGTGACTCCGACTTCGGAGGACGCACCGTGGTCGGGCTCGATCCTGTCGTGGAAATGCTGGCGCTGAGCCCGG
>JALYNX010000048.1 GCA_030772935.1 Actinomycetota bacterium
TCTCGACCCGTCGTGCCGACCAGCGCGGGGCCTTGGGCAACCAGGTCGCCATGTGGTTGATCGACCTCCCCATCGACGAGGCCGACCCCCTCACCCGTCATCAGCTGATCAAGGAGAGGACTCTGAATCTAAAGAAGAGCAACCAGGCGCTGGGGGCCGCGACCTTGGTCGAGATCAGCTCGGGGACACCCATCACTTTGCTCTCGTTGGCCAATCGAGTAGTCGGGTCCAGGATGCGGCCCTTCAACATGACTGTGACCAACATCCCCGGGCCTCAGTTCCCCATGTATCTGTTGGAATCCGAGATGCTGGCCAATTTTCCGATGGTGCCGCTGTGGGCCCAACACGGGCTCGGCATCGCACTGTTCTCCTACAACGGGCGGCTGCTCTGGGGCATCCACGCCGATTACGACACCCTTCCCGACTCCGACGCCTTCCTCCAGGCGATCCACGACGCATTCGCCGAGCTCCGCGACCTGGAAGTGCCCGCGGCGTGAACCAACTCGATCTGGGGGGCGATGCGGCTGGCGCGATCAGGATGGTGTCGCTGACCATCTTCCAACGTTTGTGAGCCTGCTCGCCGCGCTGGCCGGCGCCCTGGCCATCTCCTTCTCGGGCATCTTCTTCGGCCTCTCCGGAGTCGATCCCCTGTCGGGCGCCTTCTTCAGAGTGGCCTACGCGCTGCCGGTGCTCTTCCTGATCTGGTTCGCCTATCGGGACCGCGACAAGAGGACATGGCAGAAGCGGTTGCTCGCCTTTGGGTCGGGGTTCCTCATGGGCGTCGACATGGTCGTCTGGCACACCGCGATCGGGCACATCGGCGCCGGGCTGTCCACCCTGATCGCCAACTCACAGGTGGTTTTCGTCGCCATCGCCGCCTGGTTAATTCTCAGCGAACGGCCCAGCCGGCGCATTCTCATCGCCATCCCCGTCGTCCTCATCGGAGTGGCCCTGGTCAGTGGCCTTGGGCGGGGGGATGCCTTCGGGTCGAATCCGGTGCTCGGCACCCTGCTCGCCTTGGTCTCGGCGATCTTCTACGCCGGCTTCATCCTGACGTTCCGTGGGGCCAACGACATCCAGGCCCCGCCGGCGGGTCCGCTGATGGAGGCAACCGCAGGTGGGGCGGCGACAGTGCTGATCCTCAGCATCTTCTTTGGAGGTATCGACTTCGCTCCCACCTGGCCGGCGCACGGATGGTTGATCGCCCTCGCTCTTGGCTCCCAGGTCGCAGGGTGGCTGCTGATCGGATACGCCCTGCCCCGGCTGCCCGCTGTCGAAACCGCGACCATCATCCTCGTCCAGCCGGTGCTGACCATGGTCTGGGCCTCGATCATCTTCGACGAGCGCCCATCGCCAATTCAGCTGCTGGGGGCTGCCCTGGTGTTGGCCGGGGTCGGTTTCGTGGCCGTCGCCCGTGCTCGACGTGTTCCGGAGCCATCCCCAACGATTGTCTGAGGCTTTTCCCTATGCAGGGCGTCACGAATCCGTGACGCCCTGCATTAGGAATCAGCCGCCCAACACCACCACCACCAGCCGCCCGGTGGGGCCGTCAACAACCGCCACCCCGGCTCGGTGGTAGCCCGGAACGTTGAACTGGGCGAGGGCGGTGGGTGATTCGAGCATCCCGTTGAAAGCGGCGCGGGCGCTGCTGGCCAGGGCTATGTTCTCGCCCGCCGCCGCCGGTCTGACTCCGGCCGCGCCGAGGTCGTCGAGGACGCTCCCCCCGGGCGGAGTGTCACGTGAGACCCTCCCCGTGGTGTACATGCCGGCCGTGCGAGCCTCGGCCACTTCGGTGAAAATTGCACTGGTGGTCATTGCCCCCAGACCCTGGCCGGCGCGGTACTCGTTGATCCAGACCATCACCTCGGCGGCCTCGTCGCGGACCTGTCTTATCTCGTCGGCTGGTGCGCCCGGGATGACAATGATCTCGATTCCCTCAGGCACCGCCCGACTCGAGCCGAGCACCGATTGGATAGCGGTCAGCGAGGCAAGCACCTGGCTGGAGCCCACCGATTCAAACGCCTGTTGGGGCAACGCCTCCGGCCCGGCGATGGCCTGGGCCACTGTGGAACTTTCAACGGCCTGATCCCAACTTGCGGGTAAGGGCAAGACCCCGGCGAGGTTGATGAGGACCAGGACGATCACAACGCCCCATCCCAGCGCCACTGCGGCCCCACCTACCCGGTTGATCATCGTCAGCCCGGGAAGATCCATCACCTTGGACAAGTAGCGGGCGGCCACAGCCATAGCCACCCCGAACAAGACGAAGAGCACGATCCCCGCTCCCACCCCGGCGACCTCGGGTGACACGCCGAAACGATCCGACAGAAACTCACCGAGCGGGGAGCTCAGTCGGAAGGCGATCCAGACGCCGAGAATGAGTCCCACGAGGTCGAGGGCCTCCCGGACAAACCCACGAGTCCAGCCTCTGACCAGAAGCCCGGCGAGCACCAAACCAAGGACGAAATCGAGCATTCACAGTGGAGTCTTACGGATTGCCTGTTGCGCATCACGTATTGCCGATCACGACCGGCGATCTAGACCGTCCTCAATCGACGCGCACTGTGAGAACCGGACAGGGGGCTTCCATCAGGATGTCGTGTGCGTTCGAACCGAGGAGGAACTTTCCCGCAGATGTCCTCTGGCGAAGACCGATGACGATCAGCTCACCGTCGAACTCCTGAGCAGCAAGGACTATGTCCTCAGCGGGCTTGTTTCCCCGAACGTAGTTGTGAATCGAGTACTCGATCCCCTCGTTCTTCAGTCTGTCCTCCAGGGGCTTGAGATCGCGGTCGCTTTGGATCACATCCTCGTCGTCGTCCTTCCCGACGCCCTGGAGCGAGTGCACCACGTTCAGCGGGGTATTACGGAGCTTGGCCTCCTGGATGCCGAGATCGAGAGCCTTCTTCCCCCGCTCCGAGGCCTGATATCCGACGATGACGCTCATGGTGTGCCTTTCGCTGGCTTGGTGAACGGGACGCTAGCGACCGCCGGATCTCCAATCTCGATCCTCATTCTCTTGTTCGCCTTGCCTTTCGACTCCGTCTTGACCACCCGCACCCCGCCTACCTCCAAGGTGGAGGCGACGTGGGTGCCGCCGTCGGCCTGGCGATCGAGACCGACGATGTCGATGACCCGAATCTCCTCGACCCACTCCGGGATCAGATTCACCTTGGTCCGGATCAGGTCGGGGTCACGCAATGCCTCGCTGCGGGCCATGAAGATGACCTCGGTGGGATAGCCCCGGGTCAGCTCCTCATTCAACTTGCGTTCCACAGCCTGACCGAATTCCACCGATATCCCGTCGAGCTCGAAGTCCATCCGGGCCGCACCCGGGTCCATGTTTCCCCCGGTCACCTTGGCCCCGAAGTCGCGATAGATCACGCCCGACAACGCGTGGAGGGCGGTGTGGGTCTTCATCGTCAAATAGCGCCGCTCCCAATCGATTACCCCTTCCACGGCAGTTCCCGGAGTAGGCAACTCGGCATCTTCGGCAACCACGTGGAATGGCTTGCCCTCCCGTCGAACGGTGTCGATCACCTCCACCTCGCCCTCGTCCCATCGGATCAGTCCGATATCCCCCGGTTGGCCTCCACCGCGTGCATAGAAGACGGTCCGGTCGAGGAGGAGGCCGCCATCCGCGGCCTCGAGGACTCGGCCCTCGGCACGAGCCAGATAGGCATCCCGGGAAGCGAGCTCGTCGATCGGTCCTGATCCGGCCATATTTGGAGGCTAACGAGACGTGGAGGCGTCGGGCACGAAGGCCTCGCCGTGGCCGGGAACAATCAAGGTGGCCACCTCCAGCACCCGCTCGCGTCCAATGTGCAAATCATCGGGGTTGGTGCAAAGCGGATCGTGGAAGGGCGCCGTCTCGTACCACCAGAGGTGGGTGAAGGCGACCAGCTCGTCGCCCGACCGAACCATGGTGGTGATGTCCTGAGGTGTATGGCCTGGGGTTTCCCACAGAGTCACCTCGGGGGCAACCTCGAATCCCTCCGCTGCACGTGAATTCCAGGCATCGCCCTCATAGATGGCCCAGTGGTCATGAACCCGAGCTTTGGGGAAGAGGGCGATGTTGATCGTGTGGTCGGGATGATGATGTGAGATCACCACGTCGGTGATGTCATCGGGCGAGTAGCCGAGTCGGTCGATCGGGTCGAGGATCACCGAACGAGACGCCACCATGCCGGGGTCGATCACGACCAGGTAATCCTCCGACACCAGCAGCGACACGGTCGAAGCGACTCGCTCGCCGCCGTAGCCGGCTGAAAGAATGTGAAAGTCAGCCACTTGGGAGCTCAGGCTTCCCCAAAGCCAATCGCGGACAGGTGGATCGCTGTTTTCGGCACCTGCGAACGGTAGGCCGGGCGAGCCTCGAAAGGGCTGATCGGGGTGCTTGGCGAAGAAATGGGGTCTAAAGTCGGCAACACGGTGCGGCTTCTGGTCGTGCCGTCTGACCAATTGGAGGAAGGAATCATATGAAAATGAAGAGAGGCCTCAAGCTTCTCGCGGTCTTGGCCGTCCTATCGCTGATCCTCGCCGCTTGTGGCGACGATGCAGGCGATGACACCACGACCACCGCCGCGGCTGGTGACAGCACCACCACGGCAGCTCCTGAGGCGACCACGACCACGAGCGGGGAGCCCGCGGGTCAACTGACCATCGGGGGGCTCTTGCCCCAGACCGGCTCGCTGGCGTTCCTGGACCCACCTGAGGAGGCCGGTGTCTATCTGGCCCTCAGTGACATCAACGCCGCTGGCGGCGTGCTGGGCCAGGACGTGGTGTTCATCCCCGGTGACTCGGGCGACACCTCGACCGACATCGCCAATGCGACCGCAGACAGCCACCTGGCTGCCGGTGTTCAGGCCCTCGTCGGTCCGGCTTCGTCGGGAGTGGCGTTCACCGTCATCGACAAGATCACGGGAGCGGGAGTCATCATGTTCTCCCCGGCGAACACCTCGGCATTGCTCACCGACTACGAAGACAACGGGCTCTACTTCCGCACCGCCCCCTCTGACTTCCTGCAGGGGCAGGTTCTGGCAGAGGTGGTTGCAGAGGACAGCCTCAGCGCCGGCGTGATCTATCGCCAGGATCCCTATGGAGAGGGTCTGGCCGAGCGGTTCCGTGAGGTATACGAGGGGCTCGGTGGCGAAGTCACCGACTTCATCGCCTACCCGGCCGAAGG